>CAMHEP010000001.1 GCA_946184195.1 uncultured Bacteroidales bacterium
GCGAGTTTCTATGCGCCACCGGACTCCGTCAAGGTGGATAGCCTACATATATTATTTGAAACTCAAAAGTGGCAGTATGATATAGTATTAACTCTGATAGGACCATTGCCAGTGCACGATCGTGTAGATATCAAGAATATTGAAAATCCCCAGAAAGGATATTATGCCATTGAACTATTTCTCGGTGACTGCAAAACAACATCTGTATATTATTTGAGACGTACCAATTGGTCTACTGCGATAGAAGAACAGTCCGCGGAAGCGTTGCAAGATAGGACATACAAATATATCCGCAATGGTCAAGTACTCATTCACCGCGGCGATGCCGACTACGACCTCACCGGACGAAAAATGGAATTAAGAGAATGATTACAAATGGGGAGTGGTGATACATGCTACACTACATATAGTCAGGCTATATCACTGCCTCCCACACAGTAAAAAAGAAAAAAAGAACTACTATAACCCTACTATGACGTAGAAGATGCACCGTATATGCACCGTGTATTGTAGAAGAGGTTAAAGTTTATAATTTTTGCACTGAGAATTGTGAGAATTTATCGTGCCCTTGCGGCTAAGAATTCTCACAATTCTCAATTTTCTCATGCATTTTTTTTCTCCAGCATATCTCGAGCATAGCCCGACCAAAGCCCGACCACGTCCCGAGCAGAGCCCGAAGACCCTCTTAGCCCTCCAATTTTCACCACTTTGTAAATAACCAAAATTAAATACTAATAATCAGCATATTACACAAACTATTACTTGTTAAAAAATAGTCTAAAAACATTTTTATAAAAAAAATGTGGTGAAAAGTGGGGAAATATCATTTTTTTTTTGTAACTTTGCAGCGTGATTCGGAAGTGGCTCGCTCGCGTTCGCCAAGGCAGTCGTAAAAGGTCTATACCGCTTACGCTAAATAGACAGGCGATGCCTTGCTCCGCTCTATCCTCCAAAAGCGGTGGTGATACCACCTTACTTTTGTCGGATGAAGGTTTTTCTTTCTCCTCTATCCTCGGGATGCCTCTAAGAGCTCATCCCTCGGATGGAACCATGCGGATGAAAAAAAAGAATGGCTCCGCTATGCATCGGATGGGAAAATTAAAGATAGTGAAAGATCTGTAAAAACGATTATGATGGCAACATTTATCGGAAATATAGAGGCCAAGGTGGACGAGAAGGGACGGATTTTTGTCCCTGCTGCCTATCGCAAGATACTGGTTGAACAGGACTCTAAACGTATCGTCATGCGCCGCGACACAGACAACGAATGTCTCATTCTCTACCCCGAACAGGTATGGAACGAGAAAGTGATGGAGTTGCGCCAGGCACTCGACGAATGGGACCCTGAAGACCAGATACTGCTCATGCAGTTCATGTCCGATGCCGAGTTCCTTGAGCCGGACAACCAAGGACGCATCTACCTGCAGAAGAAAAACCTCGAGATTATCGGAGCTAAGAACAATGTGCTGATTGTGGGTATGCTCGACCGCTTTGCACTATGGAGCCCCGAGACCTTCGAGATGAAGAAGATGGACCAACACGAGTTGGCAACACGCATAAGAGCCAAGATGAAAGAAAGTACGAAGTGACGATGTATGATGTCCGAAGGAAAGATTTACCATATTCCCGCGATGCTGAATGAATGTATGGACGCCTTAGCCATCCGACCGGATGGCACCTACATCGACGTCACCTTCGGAGGTGGAGGTCACTCACGCGCCATCCTCGAAAGGCTGGGACCGAACGGACAACTCTACTCCTTCGACCAAGATTTGGACGCTTACCAAAACCGCATCAACGACTCCCGCTGGCACTTCGTGCACGGGAATTTTCGTTATATAAAGAACTTCATGGACTACTACGGCATCACCGCCGTGGACGGTATCATAGCAGACCTCGGCGTGAGTTTTCACCATTTCGATGAGGCGGAACGCGGCTTCTCTTTCCGCTACGCCGGACCGCTGGACATGAGAATGAACAGACAGGGCAGAAAGACCGCAGCGGACATCGTGAATAACTACGAGGAGAGCGAGTTAGCGCGTGTGCTGTGGCTATACGGCGAGATGACCAATAGTCGTGCTCTGGCAGCACGCATAGTGAGACACCGCAGCACAAATAGCATTACCCGCATAGAGCATCTGCTCACCGCCGTCGGCATAACCACGGCAGAGCTGCCAGATGGAACAGAACTCAGTATAGATAGTCGGCAAAAGAAAGACTTGGCGCGACTGATGCAAGCACTGCGCATCGAAGTGAACGACGAGATGGCGGCCCTCACCGAAATGCTGGAGGGGAGTAAGACACTGCTCAAAGACGGAGGACGGATGGTAGTGCTAACCTATCACTCGCTGGAAGACAGGATGGTGAAGAACTTCTTCCGCTCCGGAAGAATAGACGGCACCATAGAGAAGGATTTCTACGGCAATATACTCAGCCCCTTCAGCGTGATAGAGAAAGGTCGCACGGCAAGCGATGAGGAAGTGGAACGCAATCCAAGGGCCCGAAGTGCCAAAATGCGCTCGGTCATGCGAGTGGCGAATGAAGTAATTTCATAATTAGTAACTCCTAATTGATAACAACAGGAGACATACAATCGTGGCTGAACGGCGATAAACTACGAAGTGATGCGCTGCGCAAACACTATCGGCTCATCGGGCTGATACTGGTGCTCGTATTCGTATATATTTTGTCCGGTTACCGTGCCATGCAGCAGCAAAACAGGCTGAGCGACCTGCATAAAGCCGTGAAAGATAAGAAGATGGAATATCTCACTATCGCGACCGAGAAAGCCCGAATGACCCGGCAATCGCAGATTGTCATTAACTTGCGTGAACGGGGTAGCCACCTCCAGGAAAACAGACGCGCACCCTACCAAATCAGTAATCGGTGAACGGCGAAAACCAACATAGTACCATTTTGCGATTCGCTATCCTCTTTATTCTGATAGCGGCTATGTTCGTGGTCGTATTGCTGAAGATTGTGTCCATCCAATACTACGAGAAGGACCAATGGTTGCGTATCGCCGATAAACAGGTGAAGACCAATCAACCCGTGGCTGCCACACGCGGTAACATACTGGATTGCAACGGCGAACTGCTCGCCAGCAGCATGCCGCAATACTATGTCCGTATGGATGCCGGTGTGAAACCCTTGCATCAAGGAGGAGACACACTGATGCTCCATCATATAGACAACCTGAGTAGTGAACTGAGTCGTATCATCGGCGATAAGAGTGCAGACGAATATAAACGTCTTATCCTCAAGGGTCATAAGCAGCACAAGCGCAGCGTTCGACTGAGTAAGAAACGCGTTAATTATATCCAGAAGAAAGAGATTGAGCAGATTGCACTTGTCAAGAAAGGCAAGAACATCAGCGGAATCACCTTCGACGAAGTGAAACGACGTATCAAACCCTACGGCAATATGGCAAGTCGTACGCTCGGCAACATCGACCCCGAGAGCGGTGATGGTAAAACAGGATTGGAGAAACGTTTTGAGGATCGTTTGCGCGGTATAGACGGCATGAGCACACGACAACGGGTAGGAGGAAGGTGGGAGAACGTGACCACACGCGAGGCTATCGACGGACTGGACATAGTGACGACTATCGACATGAACCTGCAGGATGTGGTGGAGAGTGCACTGCTGGCTCGACTGGAACGAACACACGCCGAATGGGGATGTGCACTACTCATGGAGACCAAGACCGGGCATATCAAAGCCATTGCCAACTTGGACGAACAGGAGGACGGCACCTATGTGGAGCAACTCAACCACGCCGTGACACGAGTTGAACCCGGCTCCACCTTTAAGACTATCGCTCTACTCGCTGCACTGGAGGACGATAAGGTGAGATTATACGACACCATACAGGTATACCGTAACGGCTGGAAATACATGAGTTCCCAGCATACCGACTCCCACCCGAGAGATACCGTCTACACCGTACGCAGTGCACTGGCTGTCAGCTCAAATATCGCACTGGCGAAAATCATCACCTCCGGGTACGACGGCAGTGCACGCAAATTTGTTCGCCGCATCGAGAAGATGGGATTGACGGACAGTGTGTATAGCGAGATACCCGGAGCACAGCAAGCTCTGATTCGGGTGCCCAACGACACCGTGACGCTCAGCAAGATGGCATACGGATACTCCGTCTTAGTGACACCGATGCAACTCCTCATGTTCTACAACGCCATCGCAAACGATGGCAAGATGATACGTCCGATGTTGGTGACGGAGATACGCGACAACGAGGAAGTGGTGAAACGCTACCAGACCGAGGTTGTACAATCGTCCATATGCTCAAAACGCGCACTGAATGACATACGATTATGCCTGCATGACGTGGTGTGGGACAATAAATTGGGAACAGCCAGTGTCCTGCCTTGGGGAGAGAAGAAAGCACAAAGTGACGTAGTGCACATAGCCGGCAAAACAGGCACCGCGCAACTTCTGATGAACGGACGGTATTGGAGCAATCGGCACCGCATGACTTTCGTGGGCTATTTCCCCGAGGAAGACCCCCAATATACATGCCTATGTATGATTAACTACCCCAAGAATGCCGGAGCCTACGATGCCGGAATGGATTGTGGTATCGTAGTCAAGCAGATAGCGGAGAAGTCTGTCGCCCTCACAGGTTGCTATCACATGGATGAGGGAACTGTGATATTGACTAAACGTAAATAAATAGGAATAACGATATGAAACTGAGTGAATTACTCACCTCCATTCATCCCATACAAATCATCGGGACGACTGACAAGGAGATACATGCTATCCAATTCGACTCCCGTCGTGTGGAGCCGGGTGACCTATTCGTAGCCCAGACAGGAACGACGGTGGACGGACACACCTTCATCAGCGGTTGCGCAGAGAAAGGTGCCGCTGCTGTGGTGATATCGGATGCGCAGTACATGGGTAAGCATGAGAATATGACCTGCGTGTTGGTAGAAGATACTAACCATGCCTTAGGACTGCTTGCCGACATGTGGTATGGACACCCCAGTCAGCAGATGACCCTGGTGGGTGTGACCGGTACCAATGGTAAGACCACTATTGCTACCTTGTTATATAAGATGGTTCGCGCGATGGGTAAGAAAGCCGGATTGCTGAGCACAGTGGTCAACTATGTAGATGACGAGGCGGTACCGTCCACACACACCACCCCCGATGCCCTGGCTCTCAACGGACTGCTGCGCCGGATGGTAGACGCCGGATGCACATACGCCTTCATGGAAGTGAGCAGTCACTCTATCGCCCAGGAGCGTATTGCCGGACTCGATTTCGACGGGGCTCTCTTCACCAACCTCACACGCGACCATATCGACTATCACAAGACCTTCGACAACTACCGCGACACCAAAAAACGACTCTTCGACAATCTCAAGAAAAACGCCTTTGCCATAACAAACAAAGACGATAAAAACGGCTTGGTGATGACACAGAACTGTCCCGCCAAGGTATACACCTACTCCACCCGCACGATGGCAGACTATCGGGCACAGATATTGGAAGAAGGCTTTGACGGTATGCAATTGATGATGGACGGGCAAGAGGTCTTTGTACCCTTGGTAGGACGATTCAACGTGAGCAATCTGCTCTGTATCTACGGAGCCGCACGAGCTCTTGGTTTCGAAAAGACTGAGGTGCTGCGCATCCTATCCACCCTGCATGCGGTCAATGGCCGATTTGAGACCATACATAGTCCAAAGGGTTGGACTGCCATCGTCGACTATGCCCATACACCGGACGCTGTGGATAACGTGATACAGACGATACGGGAGATTATAGATAGTCGAAAGTCAAAAGTCGAAAGCCAAAAGCCGAAATTGATTACGGTAATCGGTTGCGGAGGTAATAGGGATAAAGGCAAACGGCCGATGATGGCACAGATAGCCAAACGAGGCAGCGAACAACTCATCCTCACCAGCGATAACCCGCGCGACGAGGATCCCCAAGATATATTGAGAGACATGACAGAAGGACTGAGCGAAGAAGAAAGACGAAGTACTCTCGTCATTGAGGATCGTGCAGCCGCCATCCAGACTGCCTGTACCTTGGCACAGAAAGGCGATGTCATCCTTATAGCAGGAAAAGGTCATGAAGACTATCAAATCATCCGGGGTGTGAAACATCATTTTGACGACCACGAACAAGTACGTAAATACATCTGATTATGTTATATTCTCTATTTGATTGGCTACAAAGTGCGTACGGACATGTAATCGGCGCACGTCTATTCACCTATATCTCCTTCCGGGCTATCACGGCGGGAGTGATTGCCCTACTCATCAGCATTTGGTTCGGCAACCTGTTTATCAACTACATGAAGCGTCATCACATCAGCGAGACACAACGTGACGAAAAGACAGATCCCTTCAACGTAGCAAAGAAAGGTGTGCCCACCATGGGCGGAATCATCGTCATTGCGGCTATACTGATACCCTGTCTGCTGTTGGGTAAACTGACAAACGTATACATGATCCTAATGATTGTGACGACACTGCTCATGGGAGCACTCGGATTCGCCGATGACTATATTAAAACGTTCCGTAAGAATAAAGACGGCTTGAACGGTTGGGTAAAAATAGCCGGTCAGGTGACATTGGGACTGATTGTTGGTCTCACTCTCCGCTATAGTCCTGTCACTACAATGAACGAGGTAGTGAGCAGTCGTATTGAGAATAATATCGTGGTAGTGGAGAAAACACCCGAGATAAAGTCCACACAGACAACTATCCCCTTCGTCAAACACCATAACTTCAACTACGCAGACCTATTCAGTTGGCTGGGCGAGGAGAACAAATACCGCGCCGGATGGATATTCTTCGTGCTGCTAACTGTCTTTGTGGTAGCCGCTGTGAGCAACGGAGCCAACCTCAACGACGGCATGGACGGCATGTGTGCAGGTAATTCTGCCATCATCGGTATTACCCTGCTCATCCTTGCCTACACCAGCGGTAGCGTCGTGTGGGCGGAGTATTTCGACGTGATGTATATCCCGGGCAGCGAAGAATTGGTGGTCTTTCTCGCTTCGTTCGTCGGAGCACTGGTGGGATATCTATGGTTCAACGGTTTCCCTGCTCAAGTGTTCCTCGGCGATACGGGTAGTCTGACTGTAGGAGGTATCATCGGCGTATGCGCAATGGTGATACACAAGGAGCTCATGGTGCCCGTTCTATGCGGTATCTTCCTGATGGAGAGCGTGAGCGTCATCCTGCAAACGCAGGTATACAAGTTCTATAAGACTCGTGGACGGCATGTTCGCGTATGGAAACGAACACCTATACACGATCATTTCCGCACCTCCTTGGACCAAGTGCTACGAAATGACCCTACTTGCTCCATCATCTTCAAGGGAAGCACAAATCTGCACCATGAGTCGAAGATTGTACTTCGATTCTGCATCGTGACCCTGATATTGGCAGCCATCACCATACTAACATTAAAAATCCGTTGATTATGAAACGACTCGTTGTATTAGGTGCCGGCGAGAGCGGTTGTGGAGCCGCCATACTCGCTAAGGAGAAAGGTTATGATGTCTTTGTGAGCGACATGGGGACCATCAAACCCGAATACAAAGCTCTTCTCGAACAAAACAATATCCGATGGGAGGAAGGTCAACATACCGAGTCACTCATCCTCAATGCCGACGAGGTAGTGAAATCACCGGGTATACCACAGACCGCACCTATGGTGAAAAAACTGAATGAACAAGGCACACCCATCCTCTCGGAGATAGAGTTTGCAGGACGTTATACCCACGCCAAGATGATATGTATTACCGGTTCGAACGGCAAGACGACCACCACCTCGCTCATCTACGACATCTTGCTCCGCGCAGGACTGAATGTCGGGCTGGCAGGAAACATCGGAATGTCGTTAGCACTGCAGGTGGCCCACGAACAACACGACTATTATGTGATTGAACTCAGTTCGTTCCAACTGGATAACATGTACGATTTCCGAGCCGACATAGCCATCCTGATGAATATCACTCCCGACCATTTGGACCGTTATGACTACGAGTTCCAAAACTACGTGAACGCCAAGTTCCGTATCACGCGCAACCAGCATAAAGACGACGCTTTCATTTATTGGTCGGGCGACCCCGTTATTGACCGCGAGATTAAGAAGATGCAACCGACTGCTACACTCATGCCTTTCGGCCTGACAAAGACAACCGGTCAAGAAGCGGTCCCTCTCAACGCCGCCTACATACGAGGCAACGACCTTTATGTATGTGCGCAAGACGAACCGCTCGTCATGCCCACAACGGAATTGAATCTCAAGGGTCAGCACAATCAACTCAACTCGATGGCAGCCTCGTTAGCAGCTCAACTGCTGCATATCAAGAATGACGTCATTCGCGAATCCCTCAAGCAGTTTGCCGGTGTGGAACACAGGCTGCAGTATGTAGCCACCGTCGGCGGAGTACGCTTCATCAATGACTCCAAAGCCACTAATGTGAACTCGTGTTGGTATGCTCTGGAGAGTATGACCACTCCCACTGTACTCATCCTCGGCGGAAAAGACAAAGGAAATGACTATAGCGAGATAGACCAATTGGTACATGAGAAATGTCATACCCTCGTTTTCATGGGGCTGCACAACGAGAAACTGCACCAACATTTTGACTCGTCAGGACTCACCATCATCGATACCGACAATCTTCATGATGCTGTGATTGGAGCCTATCAGGCAGCACACGAAGGGGACACCGTACTACTCAGTCCCTGCTGCGCCAGCTTTGACCTCTTCACCAGTTATGAGGACCGAGGGAAACAGTTTATGGACGCAGTACGTGCACTATAAATAATATATAATAGGAGTATGCGTTTCATCAAAACCGACCATATAGACAAAACGTTCTGGGGACTATTCTTCGCCCTGATAGCTGTTGCTATCATTGCGCTCTTCTCCGCGGGCAGTACACTCGTGTATGAGAAGCAGTCCGCCTTAGGTCCTATCGGTCAACAAATGCTCTTCATCGCCATCGGTGTGGCAGTGGCGTACGGAATACAGTTCCTACCCAGTTGGCTGATACGTCTGGGAGGATACGCAGCTTTAGCGCTATCGGTACTATTACTCTATATCATGCTTGTGCCCGGAAACCCCTTCGTGGTCACCATCAACGGAGCCAGTCGATGGATGCGCATTGCCGGTATCACCTTCCAACCCTCCGAGATAGCCAAACTATCCCTCATCATCGTTGTGGCAGATTTGTTAGCCCGCATACAGACAGAGGAAGATAAGAAAAAATACTTCTACTGGACATTAGGCATCACCGCCGTGACCGTCTTCCCCATCCTGACAGGTAACCTGTCCACAGCGGTATTGTTATCAGGTATCGTTTTTATCCTATGGGTACTGGCACGTATTCCATGGAAATATCTTGCCGGTGTAGTAGGCATAGCTGTCGTAGCTTTGGTTTTAGGCTATTGTATCGTGGAGTTCGCTTTTGTGCGCCCCCACAGGAAGATGGGCGGTCCACTGGCACGTGCCGTGACATGGGTGAGTCGTGTGGACGACATGGTGGCAGAGCATCAAAGTAGTAACACCACCTTCGAGCTCAACGACGATAATTACCAGCGTTCCATCGCCAAAGTAGCCATTGCCCGGGGAGGTAAGTCTCCGCTTGGTGTTCTGCCGGGGAATAGCAAGGAGCGCGATTTCCTGCCCTTGGCATTTGCAGACTATATCTTCGCGATTATTGTGGAGGAATCGGGCATCATAGGAGCCATACTGCTTATCGCTATCTACCTGGCCATACTATTCCGTGCCTGCTGGACCAGTACACGGTTCAACGACTATGCGGCCTTACTCATGGTGATGGGACTGGCACTCATGATTACATGCCAAGCACTGATATCTATGATGGTGGCAGTCGGCATAGGTCCTGTCACAGGGCAACCCTTACCAATGATATCTCGCGGAGGAACGAGTGCTATTATTACCAGTGTGTATTTCGGTATCATGATGTGCGTGAGTAGGGAACAGAACATGCTCGCTGCCCGTCAGGACGCCACACGGGAGGCTTCGATGAACGACGTACCAGACATCGAACTGGAATAATCCACACTACATCTATACATCATTTAGCTCGCGAACGCGAGCGGCTAAATACATCATTCTATGAGATATCTTATTTCCGGAGGGGGAACCGGTGGACATATCTTCCCCGCAGTGAGTATCGCCAATGCACTCAAGGAGTTACAGCCCGATGCGGACATCCTATTTGTCGGCGCACAAGGCCGCATGGAGATGACCCGTGTACCTGAAGCAGGTTACCGTATCATAGGTTTGCCCGTACGCGGATTCAACCGTGCTCAACCATGGAAGAACGTGAGTGTTCTCATCGACCTCATGCGCTCCATGTGGCAAGCACGCAGCATCGTCAAGGACTTCCGTCCCGATGCCGCTGTCGGCGTAGGAGGTTACGCCAGCGGTGCTGCCATGAAAGTAGCAGCGAAGATGGGAATTCCCGTCATCCTGCAAGAACAGAATGGTTTTGCAGGTGTAACGAACAAACTGCTGAAAAACGATGCTGACTGTATATGCGTGGCGTACGAAGGTATGGAGCGTTTCTTCCCTAAGGACAAGATATTGCTTACCGGGAATCCTGTACGTCAGAACCTGACAAACGGAGATGCCAAACGGGCAGCGGACTTCTTCGGATTGGACGTAGCAAAAACCACTCTGCTCATCATCGGAGGCAGTCTGGGTGCACGCACTATCAATGAGGCGATAATAGCCGGATTGCCGGAGATGGAGAAAGCCGGAATACAGGTTATTTGGCAAACAGGAAAGACCTATTACGACAAATGTAAAGCCGAAGCGGATAAGTATGGCAGTTGGCTGGTATGTCGTGATTTCCTTAGTAACATGCCGGACGTGTATGCCTTGGCATCGCTTGTCATCTCGCGTGCCGGAGCGTCATCCATCAGCGAGCTGTGTCTACTGGGCAAAGCCGCCATACTCGTGCCCTCACCCAACGTGGCTGAGGACCACCAGACACACAACGCCATGGCACTCGTGCGCAAAGACGCAGCCGTATTGGTGAAGGATGCGGACGCCAAGGAGCAGCTTATAAAAACAGCGCTGCAACTACTCGGCGATAAGCCGCAGCTGCAGACGCTGGAAACAAATATACTCACTCTGGCTCAACGCGATAGCGCTAAGCGTATTGCGGAGCAAGTGATTAAGATAGCGCAGCGAGGTTCTTCTCGTTCGTGAGTTCCTTGCCTTCAGCCGTATAGGCATAGTCAATACGGTCTTGGAAGTAAGTCTCGACTTTCCCGCGCACCACTTTCATCGTGGAATTAACCAGGTGGTTCTGTTCGGTCCATGCCTCCGGCAGAACCGCCACTGCTTTAGGTAGCCACTGCTCAGGGAAGATACCCTCCCGTTTGCCTCCGGGACGATACGAGTCTATCTCACTCTGTATCTTCATCAACATACATTCCTTGCCTTCACGAGTAGCCGGATCTTTACCTTGCTGCTTTGCCCAATCCTGCAAAGCCTCCTTGTTAGGTACCATCAGCAGAATGGTATATGGGTCTTGATTGTTATGCAAGATACACTGGTCTACGTAGATACTACCATCGGTGAGCGAGTCCTCAAAGCCTTCCGGACTATATTTCTCGCCATCAGCACTGATGAGCAGAGACTTGAATCGTCCTACTACCCAGAGGTATCCCGGATGTTTGCTCGTGACATATCCCATATCTCCCGTATGCAGCCATCCGTCTACGATAGTATTGGCAGTGCTCTCCGGGTTCTTCCAATAGCCTGCCATCACATTCTCTCCCTTGATAACAATCTCGCCGCGCTCCCCGTCAGGAACGATATTACCCTCACTATCGCATATCTTCAGTTCCATGGGTTTGACAATACGCCCGCTGGAGCCGAAGATAGCTCCATCCATTGAGTTGGAGCAGATGATAGGTGTCGCCTCACTCAGACCATAGCCTTGGAACATAGGCATACCTACAGCGCAGAAATAGCGCTGCAAAGCAATATCCAGTAGAGCTCCGCCCCCCACAAAGAAACGCATACGGCCACCGAAGTTCTCCCTGACAGCCTTGAAGATGAGCCGGTCGAAAAGTTTCATCAACGGCCAACGCCACCAGTTCTTCCACCCGCCGCGATTCCAGTATTCGCGGTTATAAGCAATAGCATTATTGAGGGCAAAGGTATAGAGTTTCTCAACCGTAGGTCCTTTGGCATGGATAGCAGTCTCTATGCTCTTGCGGAAATTACGGGCAAGAGCAGGCACAGAGAGCATGACATGCGGGCGCACCTCGCGAATGGCAATAGGTATATTCTTGAGCGTTGCCATAGCGGTCTTTCCTACCGGAACAGTGGCGATACTGCCGCCATACGACATCATTGTGTAGAAACCTGCCACGTGAGCGAAGCAGTGGTCCAAAGGAAGAATTATCAGCATCACATCGTCCAGTTCGCAATGGATAACCGAACTACCCTGCTCCACGTTGGCGGTATAGTTGCGGTGGGTGAGCAATATACCTTTGGGATCAGCAGTCGTTCCGCTGGTATAAGATATGTTCGCATAGTCATCCGGACCGATACTTTCATATCGTGCCTTAAAGGCGGAAGCGTCCTTCCTAAGGAGCACATCGCCCATCTCCATCACTTTATCAATACCTATTTCCTTCTCCTCGTAGGAGGGCAACGCATCAAAGACGATGACACGCTCCACCTTGGGACAGTCTGCCAATATTTTTCTAATCTTAGGTAGTTGTTGCGCAGAGGTCATGATGAAACGGGCGTCTGAGTGTTGAATACGGAAGAGCAGGTCACTCGCCTCCTCTAACTTAATACTCAGCGGCACATTCACGCCGCCGGCATAGAGAATACCCAATTCACCGGTCACCCAGAGGTTACGTCCTTGGCTAAGCAGTGCCACACGCTCCCCTTTGTTCAGTCCTAATGCCATCATACCGGCTCCTATGCGATGGGCTATATCGCGCGTCTCGCGGAAAGTAGTCTCTGTCCACACATCGTCTATCTTCTCACGAAGAAAGACATGCTCACTAAACTTGTGGGTATAATACTCCACAAAATCAATAATGGTTGGCTTCTCTTTCATTGATTCTATATTCATAAAGTCGTATCTATGGTTTGTTAAAAATTAGTATCTGCTTTCCTGTTAGAATCGCTCTAAGGTCTGCGTTAGTTCGTCGAAGGTCTTTGCCTTAGCCTGACTCCGTACTTCTTCTATTTGCCGGTTGACCGCCTCGTCATAGGTCTCTTCCTCCACAGCGCGGATAACACCTAAGGCTACCGGTAGTCCTGCCTCACCATCCATTAAGGCAAGCATACGATGCAAGGTCGGGTCTTTCTCCCGAGCGTTATGCACCAACACCCGCTCATCGTCCGCCGCAACAACCGTTAGACGGGGTATCACACCCGATGAATAGTCCAGCGCCAAGCCTTTCTCTTTATCCTTACCAAAGAGCATCTTCTCGCCATGACGGAGGATGATAGTGCGGTCAGCACGCGTCTCGCGGTCAGCTATCAGGCTATGGGCACCGTTATTAAAGATTACACAGTTAACCAGGCACTCTACCACCGCTGCCCCTTTATGCTTAGCTGCCGCTACCATACAGTCAACACTGGTCGGCATGTCCACGTCCAAAGTACGCGCAAAGAACGTGCCACGAGCACCCAACACTAACTCAGCCGGGATAAAGGGACGCTCCACCGTGCCATATGGACTGGACTTACTCACAAAACCCTTCGGACTCGTAGGAGAATACTGTCCCTTAGTCAGGCCGTAAATGCGGTTATTAAACAAACATATATTTAGGTTCACATTCCTACGTATCTCGTGTATGAAATGATTTCCACCGATAGCTAAACAGTCGCCATCGCCCGACATCTGCCATACGGTCAGCTCCGGATGACTCGTCTTAACACCCGTTGCGATAGCTCCGCCACGACCATGTATCGTATTGAAACCATAAGTTGCCAGATAGTGAGGCATACGGCTGGAACAGCCGATACCGGAAATGACTGCAGTCTGATGAGTAGGTATACCCAGCGAAGCCATTGCCTTGGTGAGTGCCATCAAGATGGCGTGGTCTCCGCAACCCGGGCAGAATCGTACATATTGGTCGGATTTATATTGTTGTGCTTCCATCGTGCTTAACGTATTAATTGTTCAACGATATGTTCTACTTGGAACGGCTGTCCGGACACTGCATTCACCTGTTCCAACTTCAAACCGGGGATATGGGCGCGTAGCACGGCTGCGAACTGCCCGCTGTTAAGCTCGCATACTATCACACGCTTATAGCGTCCCAGTACCTCTGCGGTATTCCTTGGAAGCGGGTTGATATAGTTGAAGCAGACTGCGGCACATCCCACCTCATCGGCTGCCGCTAACAGGTGTCCTCGGGTGGAACCCCAACCTACCAGCAGGGTGTCGCTGTGCTCATTGCCCTCCACATGGAGCAAAGGCAACTCATCCGCTATACGGGCTATCTTACTCTGACGAGCCTGTACCATCAACTGATGATTCTCCGGATTGGTAGATATAGTTCCGCGTTCACTGTCACGCTCCAACCCCATGTTCCTATGTTCATAGCCCTCCATGCCGGGGTACGCCCAATAGCGCACACCACGTTCGTCTCGCAAAGCAGGGTTATAGTGTCCCTTCATCTCCGACGGCACTCCCTGCGGGTGAATAGCCGGTAACTCCGCTAATGTCGGGATACGCCATAGCGATGTGCCGTTAGCCAAATAGGTGTCACTCAGTAGGAGGACGGGGGTCATGTGCTCCAACGCCAAGCGACATGCCTCGTAAGCATAGTGGAAACAGTCTGCCGGTGTCGAGGCCGCCAATACAACCGCCGGACACTCACCGTTTCTGCCATACATAGCTTGCAAGAGGTCAGTCTGCTCCGTCTTAGTAGGTAAACCGGTCGACGGACCACCACGCTGCACATCGATGACCACCAAAGGCAACTCAGCCATCACTGCCAGACCGATAGCCTCGCCCTTGAGCGATAGGCCCGGACCCGAGGTAGAGGTACATGCCAAATCGCCGGCAAAGGAGGCTCCGATTGCTGTACATACACCGGCAATCTCATCCTCCGCCTGCACGACCATAACACCCATATCTTTGCGAGCTGCCAACTCGTGCATGATATCCGTGGCAGGAGTGATAGGATATGAACCCAGGAAAAGACGCTTACCCGCATTCTCCGCCGCGGCTATCAATCCCCATGCCGTCGCTTTATTGCCGGCAATGGAGGTCATGTGCCCTTTAGCGGACTCTGCTTCCTGACAGGTGGTCAAACGTATCCGATTCACTGTCAAAGCAAGGTTCTGACCATAATGATAACCATCTGTTAAGACCTTCACGTTGGGAGCAATGAGTTGTGGTTTCTTCTTGAACTTACCCTCCAGGAAATGTACAGCCTTATCTATCGGACGGTCAAAAAGCCAACACACCAACCCCAAAGCAAACATATTACGGGACTTGAGAATAGCTTTCATGTCCATCCCCGACTCGCTAAGCGACTCCTTCGTCATCTGCGTCAACCGCACCGGTACCACCTGAATAGTCTCAGGCAATCCTAACTCGGTAAAGGGATTGTCAGTCTTATAGAGCGCTTTCTCAAGGTCTTTCTCACTCAACGCATCCATATCCACGATGATAACGGCATCGCGCTTCAACATCGAGACACCTGCGTCATAACGCGCTCCGGGAACAGCAAAGGCAGACCCCAACACACACACCTTAAGCGCAGCAGCGTTCATCGCTACCAGCACATCCGCCTTGTCACCGGGAGTATGTACTCCCTGACCCAAGTTCACCTGAAAACCACTCACACCGCTCAGCGTACCCTGCGGTGCACGTATCTCTGCGGGAAAATCCGGTAAGGTAGATATCTCGTCCCCTAAGATGGCACTGAGCGAAGCAAACATATTACCCGTGAGCTGCATGCCATCACCCGAATCTCCACAGAATCGTACTACGATATTTTGTCTTTCCATGATATATATATGATATATTACGTATTTTTCACTCCTCCGTCTTGACTTTCAATAGTTCCTGAGGCCTATCAATTATCGTCTGTATCTCTGCGTTTGCCAATACATCGCGTGATACGAACCCCCATGAGCAGGCGACGAAGGGCACACATGCATTACGCGCCGTATCTCTGTCTACCAAACTGTCTCCCACGTAAAGCGACGCACACTCACCTACCACACCCTCTATGTCCCTCACTATTTGTTCATCGGGTTTGCGTGGTACACCTACACGTTCACCTAACACAACATCGAACACATTTGGGAAAAAATGCCCCACTATCTTCTCCGTTGCCACCTGATATTTATTCGATGCCACAGCGAGACGATAACCCCGCGACTTCAGTGTATCCAGCAATTCTGATATGCCGTCGTATGGTGTCGTGTAGTCGCAATTATGTTCATCATAGTAGGGGATAAAAACCTCTGCCACACGATCCACCCACTGTTGCGTAGTGAGCATCTGACCTGCTGAATCAATCATCTCGCCTTGTTCACGACATACCTTAGGCAAGGCGCGCTCGATGAGCTTCTTCACCCCATTACCTACCAGCCGCGGATACTCTTCCCGCCTATGTGTCGGCAATCCGCATGCTGATAGCGCATGGTTGCAGGCCTCTCCCAAATCCGCTATCGTATTGAGAAGGGTTCCGTCTAAATCAAAAATAACTAACATTTCACTCGTTGCTCACTTTTCATCATTTATCCAAAAAAGCATACAAAGTTACACTTTTTTTACGACGTATGCAAATTGTTCTTGCAGATATCCTAAAAAATCCGTATCTTTGCACACTTTTTCCTCGGCAGATATGCTTGTAAGGACAATCAGTAACTATGCTACCTCTGGATTTTATCGATAGTATGCGGCAGCAACTCGGCAGTGAAGCCGAGCAGCTCTTTCAGGCTCTGGAGACGGAGCCTGTGACGAGTATTCGCCTCAATGACAAGCTCGACGTACTGACTTTCGATAACGACACGGACGAGGTGCCGTGGCACCTGGACGGCTACTACTTGAACGGCGAGCGTCCCCAATTCACACTCGACCCGCTCATGCATGCCGGAGCATACTATGTGCAGGAGGCGAGTTCGATGTTCCTCGAGCAGGTGTTGGAAAACTATCTCCCCGTCGATAGTGTGGTGTTGGACCTATGTGCTGCACCGGGTGGTAAGAGTACCCTCATCAGTCAGTATTTAGGGAAAGAGGGCTTGCTCATTAGCAATGAGGTCAATCGGCAGCGCGTCTTTATCCTCTCGGAGAACATCCAGAAATGGGGGAACGGCAACACCGTAGTGACCCATAACGACGCTGCCACTTTCGGCGAACGATGCGCGAACCTTTTCGATTGTGTGGTGGTGGATGCTCCCTGTTCGGGGGAGGGCATGTTCCGCAAAGATCATGCTTCCCGCGATGAATGGAGTCTCAAGAATGTGAAAACGTGCGCGGAGCGACAGCGCAGTATACTCATGGACGTCTGGGACGCGTTGAAGCCCGGAGGATTGCTCATATACTCTACATGCACCTTCAATACTCAGGAGAACGAGGAGAATGTATTATGGATAGCCGAATGTCTGGGAGCGGAGATATTACCTGTACCTCACGACCCGACATGGAATATTACCGAAGGACAACCCGGCTATCATTTCTTCCCGCACAAGACGCGTGGTGAAGGTTTCTATATTTGTGTGCTACGCAAGAACGAGGAGCCGTTTGCGCCCTTCAAAGTCAAAGAGGGCAAGATAAAAGCTCATACTGCTCAACCCGACTATGCCACACAGGTGAAACAATGGTTGATGCATCCCGAAGAGTGGGCACTAAGGCAGAACGACCGTTTCATGACTGCCTATCCTATGCGTCACAAGACACTCATCGATTACTTGAGCACACAACTGACATGTATCTCTACCGGTTTCGGTATCGGCGAAGAGCGAGGCAGATACATCGCTCCGCAACATGCACTGAGTATGGCGAAGGATATCAAGAGAGAAGCCTTCCCCAATGTGGCGCTGGATAAAGAACAAGCGCTCCGATACTTGCGTACAGAAGCACTTATGCTTGACAACGTCCCTATGGGCAGCGTACTGCTCACTTACGAGGGTGTCGCCCTCGGTTTCGCGAAGAATGTCGGGAACCGCCTGAATAACCTTTACCCGAACGAGTGGCGGATTCGTCACTTGTGATAGCAGGACCTTCCCCTAAGTCTGCCGGCAGAGGCAGGCGTTCTATTTTCTTTTTCAAGAAACGTTCTATTTTCGTGAAGAAACGTCTATCCTCCTCACTGACGAGGGTCACTGCCTCACCTTTGTTTTCCGCACGGGCGGTACGTCCTATCCGGTGGACGTAATCCTCCGGGTCACGAGGCACATCAAAATTAATGACCAGCGGTATATCGTCTACGTCGATACCACGAGCGACAATGTCTGTAGCAACCAGGATATCCACCTTACCATTGCGGAAATCGAGCATCACCTCGTCGCGCTCACGTTGCTCGAGATCGCTATGCATCGGGCGGGCGTCTAAGCCCTTGCGACTAAGTGAACGGGCAAGGTCCTTCACCCGCTGTTTCTTACCGGCAAAGAGAATGACTTTTTTGAGGTCACGTCCCTCCAACAGGTGTTCCACCATTCCTACTTTCTGTCCCTCGTACAGGTCGACCGCCATCTGATGAATAGACTCCGGCGGACGGGATATAGCAATCCGTACCTCCTCGGGGTCACGCATGATAGCCTTTGCCATGCGGCGTATGTTATCCGGCATCGTGGCAGAGAAAAGTATGGTCTGACGATCCTTTGGCAGTCTTTTGACAATGGTCATGATGTCGTCGTAGAAGCCCATGTCGAGCATACGGTCAGCTTCGTCGAGGATAAAATACTTCACACCGGAGAAGTCGATATCGTAGATGTTCATCAGCGAGAGCAATCGTCCCGGTGTTGCAATAACGATGTCAGCACCGCGTAGCAGTCCATTGGTCTGCGTTCCCCACGCACCGCCGTCATTGCCGCCGTAGACGGGTACGGAAGAGAAGGGCACATAGTAGCCGAATCCCTCCATCTGCTGGTCGATTTGCTGGGCAAGTTCGCGAGTGGGGGCCATGATGATGGCGTTGAGACGTTCCGAGTCGTGGTTATCGTACTCCAGATTAGTCAGTAGCGGCAATATATATGCAGCCGTTTTACCCGTGCCGGTCTGTGCACAGGATATCACGTCTTTGCCCTGTAGTATAACGGGGATGGTTTTTTCCTGAACGGGTGTGCACTCATCGAAGTGCATGTCCCATAATGCATCTAAAACCCCGTCGGATAGTGGTAGTTCGTCAAAAAACATTTACAGTATTATTTTTTTTCCCAGCCATCAAATACCTCACTCCCGTAGACATTGTCCTCATGAGGGTCATGTAGCGGGGTCCATATTTGTGCGAAGAAAGGGTTACGCTTAGCCTCTCTGTCCCACTGCCATGGCTGTGTTTTAGCAATCGGAGCCACTTTCAGTCGACTGATAGTCTGACTATTATATGGCCATGGGAAGCACTCCGGACACCAATGTCCCCCCAGTAGGATAAGGCGTGGCGATGCCATGAAACGATGCCCCTCAGCACACTCCCATTCGAGGGGTGTATCCCAGTCGCCGCGTTGCATGGTCTTACTCACGCACTTACCGCCACGGAAAGCAGCAGACTGCTGCATATCCTCGAGGGTGAAGTTCTCCATGGCTTTATGTTCATCATAGCCATGGTCCAAACGTTGAGCCTCTGCGCTGTTGTGCGAGAGGTCCATATGTTTCCAGTCGGGGATAGCACGGTATGCCTCCATGCTGCCGTAATAGGCGGCTATACGCTTGCATGCCCGTTCTTTGTCCTTGGTACTTTGTCCCTTGGTACTTTGTCTAATCCACCATTGTGTCCCGTGCTCCTTAGACATCGCCATAGCGTACATGGCGAGTTTCACGATATGCGGGAAGAGTTTGGCTATCTTGGTCTTGCCGGCTAAGCGTATGCCGACGGGAACATCAGGCGACTGAGCCAATTGGCGGAAGTAGTCCTTTATAGGCACGTTAGCACGGAAGTGGAGGTAGTTCTCCAGCACGTCACCGTCCATATACCACATGCCATGGAAATTGCGTGTGGTGAACCATTTGGTCTCGAAGATACGTTCGGGCTTGGGACACCCTATAGCATCCAGTAGTAGGCACTCAAACTCATAGTTGGATATACGGTATTGTTCTCCCGAGCCGATGTTGTAGTATCTGTTCCAGAATTCATCAGGCACCTCATCCCGGCAGACACGTTCAAGCAGTCGTCCGCTATCCTCGACGGTAGCCCACTCGAGCACACCACGGATGGGAACATGGAACATGATAGGGTCATAGTTCTTGAGGATAGCGGGATAGAGGATGCCTGATTGCCGGAGGCTGACCCAATGTTTGATGGGGGAGCCGGTAATGAGCCGTTCAGCCCATGCCTTGGTGATACCATAGTGGTCGTAGGCAGAGACGCATATCGGATCGCCGGCACGTCCCCAATGTAGCGGTTCTCGTCGGTCTCCCATCTGCGCTACCGAACCTATATAGACCACCTTCGGTTGACGGTCATCGGGTTGTGCCAGGACGGCATCACGGACGTACATAGCTGCGGAGATATTCGTACGACAAGTAGCATCGGGGCGATAATCAGCCTGCGGAGAGACCATACCTCCCACGTGCAACACTATATCGCTGCCGGTGACACCCCGCAACACGTCCTCATAGCGTGTGAGGTCTCCCCATACGAGTTCGAGTTTATCCATGTAGGGAGCCAGTTTCGCCTTGTTCTTTTTGCTTGGACGTGCTAATATCCTGAGTCGATAGCGGTCAGGGTAGCGTAGAATCTCCTGCACACCTGCCCAACCCATGGTTCCGGTAGCACCGGTCATAAAAACGGTTTTCATGCTTCAGTCTTGTTTTCTTCTGTGTTATTTACTTCGGTTCTGGGTACTTGGTACTTCGTCCCTTGGTCCTTTGTCCCTTCGTCCCCTCTCCTTTCGTACTTTCTCCAATACTCTTTTCCATCTGGAGCGGGCAAAGACGCCGGTATGGTGCAGGAGGAGAAGCCCCCAGTGTTCGAGGATATGTTCTTCCTCATCCTCTATCTCCTGAACGACCTTACTGGCATTATTATCGCTGATGATGAGCAGCTGGTCACCCACCTGCAACTGGGTGTCTCCCCGAGGCACAAAGAAATTATCTCCTCGTCGAACCATGATGACGAGGGTATGCTTGGGTATGACTATATCCATCAGTCTGTCTCCGTTAGCAAGCAGGTTCTCGGTCACCTGACTTTCCCATGCCGATGACTCGACATCCTCGGGTAAGTCGATATCGAAGTATACGAGTCTATGCTCTTCTTCGGCGGGCAGGGACAGTTTCAGTTTTCCTGCCAGCCAATTGATGGATGTTCCCTGTACCAATAGGGAGAGCAGTGTGCAGAAGAATACTACGTTAAACAGGAAACCGGCATGTGGTACATCGTTAGCCATACACAGGATGGCGAAGATGATAGGCACGGCTCCTTTAAGTCCGACCCATGAGAGGAACAAACGGTCACGCTGGTGAAACTGTTTATTGTAGGGCAGCATGCACAGGATGACTGATAACGGTCGGGCAAAGAATATCATCACGACTGAGATGAAGATGCCGGACATCCATACTGCCGGACGGAGCAGTTCGTGCGGGTGTACCATGAGACCGAGCATGAGGAACATGAGCAGTTGACAAAGCCATGAGAGAGCGTTGAAGAAACTCTTGGTTTGGCGTTTCTTGGTGAACTTGCTATTCCCGATGATGAGTCCTCCTATATAAACGGCGAGGTAGGGATTACCTGCCAGATAATAGGTGACGGCGAAGATGAAGATACAGGCGGAGAATACCATGATGGGATAGAGCGCATCATTGGTAAAACGAGTACGTTTGAGCAGTTCGACCACCACCTTCCCAAAGGCGAATCCGATAACGGCTCCCATGACGAGTTGTACAGCCACAGTCTGGATGATATATACAGCACTCACTTTAGCACCTCCTGTCACCACACCGATGAGTGTGACGGTGAGGATATACGCCATGGGATCGTTGGCGCCGGACTCCAGTTCCAACAAGGGGCGCAGATTATGTTTGAGTCGCACACCGTTAGTGCGTAATATGGAGAAGACGCTGGCGCTGTCTGTAGAAGACATGGTGGAGGCGATGAGCAGGGCCATCCATATACTCAGTCCTGCAGCCGCGTGAAACCATCCTGCGATGAAATAAAGCAGTACCCCTGTGAAAGTAGCCGTGAGGAGTACCCCCAATGTAGCCAACGTGATTCCCGGAGCCATGACGAGTTGTATATCCGCCATCTTGGTGTCCAGTCCGCCGGAGAAGAGGATGACACAGAGCGAGATGGTACCGATAGCCTGTGCAGCACCGATGCTGAGAACAGCGGTAGAGCCGTGTGCCGAAGCAAGTGCTCTCCCTAAGCCATCGGGGCCGAAGATCATACCGACAGCAAGGAAAAGCAGCAGGGCCGGTACGCCCAGACGATAACCAATCTTATCTGTGAAGATGCTGGCAAAGAAGAGCAGGGATAATATGAGCAGCACTAATTCTACTTCCATCGCTCTTACAGTTTCTTGATGAGAGACTTGGTGTTAGCGGTAGGACGTTTGTTGCCCAATAGGAACTCGTCGATTATCTCGATAATCTTCTCCTTCGGATAGAGCCCTTTGAGCAGGATAGGCTGTCCGCTTGTAGGGATATAGAGAACCTGTGGTATGCTATTTATTTGGAAGATATAGGCGAGTTCTCTTTCCCGTTCGGTGTCGGCCTTGTAGAAGAGCACTTTGTCCTTGTACGTCTCACTGAGTTCATCCATGATAGGAGCCAAGCGTTTGCATGGGCCGCACCAGGTGGTGTAGAAATCGATGACGACGGGTTTATTACCGAGGAAGTTCCACGTGGAGTCGACGCGATAATTGACTATGGTCCGGCAGAAACTATCCTGCGTGATATACTTTACCTCGCCCTGCATGGTAGCAGCTATCACAGCGAGGAGGAAGACTAATACATAACCTTTTTTCATACACTAATATCTATTGCGCCTGCAAATGTACGACAAATAATCCGAATATGCAAGATTTAGGCTGCAAAAACTACGAAATGCTTGCATTTAGATAAGTTTATGCAGACTAAAGATTGTTGTTCGCACTATCCTGCGAACAACAAGTATTGAAACGCATTTTCTTTTAGATAAGCAAGCTTTTCACATAAAATTCGTTTCAATCCTTGCATATTCGGATTATTTGTAGTACATTTGTAGCCGATTTTGACAATCAGACAATCAATTGTTCTTCGTCTATGGACAAAATACGAAATTTCTGCATCATTGCACATATCGACCACGGCAAGAGTACGCTCGCCGACCGAATGCTGGAGCTGACCGACACCGTCGACAAGCGCGACATGGAGAATCAGGTACTGGACGATATGGACCTCGAGAAGGAACGCGGTATCACCATCAAGAGTCACGCCATACAGATGAACCACAAGGGGTTCACCCTCAACCTCATTGACACGCCGGGGCATGTGGACTTCAGCTACGAGGTCAGCCGCAGCATCGCCGCCTGTGAGGGAGCGCTGCTTGTGGTAGACGCCACCCAGGGTGTTCAGGCGCAGACCATCAGTAACCTCTATATGGCGCTTGACCACGACCTCGAGATTATCCCCGTCATGAACAAGTGCGATATGGACTCCGCCATGCCCGACATGGTGGAGGACGAGATAGTCGACCTTTTGGGGTGCCGACGCGAGGAGATACTGCGCTGCTCCGCCAAGACGGGCGAGGGCGTAGAAGCCATCCTCGACGCTATCATCGACCGTATTCCCGCTCCACAAGGCGACAAAGAGGCGCCCTTGCAGTGCCTTGTCTTCGACTCCGTATTCAACTCCTTCCGAGGTATCATCGCCTACTTCAAAGTCGTCAACGGCACCATCCGCACGGGTGACCGCGTGCGGTTCTTCAACACCGGCAAGGAGTACGACGCCGACGAGATAGGCGTGCTCAAGCTCGACATGCAGCCTACACGCGAGCTGTCCGCCGGCAATGTGGGCTATATCATCTCCGGCATCAAGACATCCACCGAGGTCAAAGTGGGTGACACCATCACTCATGTGGCACGACCCTGCACAAAAGCCATCGACGGTTTCCAAGAAGCCAAACCCATGGTCTTCGCCGGCGTCTACCCCATCGAGGCGGAGGACTACGAGGACCTGCGTGCCAGCCTTGAGAAACTGCAACTCAACGACGCCAGCCTCACCTTCCAACCCGAGAGCTCCGTAGCACTCGGTTTCGGCTTCCGATGCGGGTTCCTCGGGTTGCTGCACATGGAGATTATACAGGAGCGGCTGGACCGCGAGTTCGACATGAACGTCATCACCACCGTCCCCAACGTGAGTTACAAAGTGTACACCAAGGACGGCGGCATGAAGGAGGTACACAACCCCGCCGGCATGCCCGACCTCACGGAGATAGACCATATCGAGGAACCCTACATACGTGCCTCTATCATCACCACAAGCAATTACATAGGAAACATCATGACCCTATGCCTCGACAAGCGCGGCGAACTCGTCAAACAGGAATATATCTCCGGCAACCGCATGGAACTGCTTTTCGATATGCCGCTCGGCGAGATAGTCATCGACTTCTATGACAAACTCAAGTCCATCAGCAAAGGCTACGCCTCCTTCGATTGGCACCAGAACGGCTTCCGCCCCTCCAACCTCGTCAAACTCGATATTCTCCTCAACGGCGAGCAAGTCGATGCGCTCTCTACGCTCACACATCGCGACAACGCCGTGGATTTCGGACGACGTATGTGCGAGAAACTCAAGGAACTGCTGCCCCGTCAGCAGTTCGACATAGCCATCCAAGCTGCCATCGGTGCCAAGATCATCGCCCGTGAGACCGTCAAGCAGGTGCGCAAGGATGTGCTCGCCAAATGCTACGGCGGTGACGTCAGCCGTAAACGCAAACTGCTCGAGAAACAGAAACGCGGTAAGAAACGTATGAAACAGATCGGTAACGTCGAAGTGCCCCAGAAAGCCTTCCTCGCCGTGCTTAAATTAGATTAACTACTCGTGTGGAAAAATCGGGTGAGATGAGTGCAAAAATAGCCAACCGTTTGGATAAATCAACAAAAAACCTTATCTTTGCACCCGCAACAATACAAAAACAATTAACACAATAACGTTATGGAACAACTTGTACACTCAGCATGGTCAATGATTCCCTTTGGCCTCATGCTGCTGATGATTGCCGTGGGTCCGCTCGTAGTGGAACACTGGTGGGAAAGTAACCGTAACAAACTCATTGTCTCGATGATACTTGGTATCCCCGTAGCAATCTGTTTGATTATGGGCGGTATGGTACACGAACTGGAGCACCAACTCTTCTTCGACTATGTGCCGTTTATCATCTTACTGCTTGCGCTCTTTGTCATCACAGGCGGTATACATTTCGAGGGAGACCTAAAAGCCAAACCTATCGTCAATACCGGCATCTTGGGTTTAGGATGGATTCTCGCCTCCTTCATGGGTACAACCGGTGCCGCGATGCTGCTTATCCGTCCCCTCATCGAGACCAACAAACAGCGTGACTACAAGGTGCACACTATCCTCTTCTTCATCGCACTCGTGGCTAACTGCGGTGGACTGCTCACTCCGCTCGGCGACCCACCACTCTTCATGCTCTTCCTGCGCGGTGCACACTTCACATGGTTCATGCACCTCGCTCCCGAATGGGCCTTCACAGGACTCATCCTGCTCATGCTCTATTTCTGCATCGATACCTATTATTATAAGAAAGAGCACTGGACCAGCCTCAGCGCAGATGCCCGCGAAGCTACACCCATGGTCATCACCGGTAAGATTAATTTCATCTACCTGCTCGGTGTTGTGCTGGCTGTCGCTTTCGTTAACGAAGGTACGATCCCCGTCATGGGTGAAGAAGATGCTCACCTATGGCTCAAGTATCTCCGCGAGATTGTGCTTGTCTCGCTCACACTGCTCAGTATCTACACCACCCGCAAACAGGTGCGTGAGGACAATAAATTCACATGGGCTCCTATCATCGAGGTAGCCGTTCTCTTCCTCGGTATCTTCACGACCATGACTCCGGCATTGGCTTACCTCAAAGCACATGCTGCCGACCTCGGATTTACCCATGTTTGGCAGTTCTACTACTCCACTGGTGCCCTCTCTGCCTTCCTCGACAACACCCCGACAGCAGTCGCCTTCCACGGCGTGGCATCGGGTCTGCCCGAGAGCCTGGCTGCCGCTGACGCAGGAGTAGTGACAGGTATGTTCGGCGACACAAGTTTTGTCGCAGGTATCAACGAGGTGCTGCTCAAAGCTATCTCCATAGCTGCCGTCATGTTCGGCTCACTCACCTATATCGGCAATGGACCTAACTTCATGGTCAAGGCTATCGCTGAGGAGAGTGGCATTAAAATGCCGTCCTTCTTCGGTTATATGCTCAAGTTCTCACTCATCATCCTCCTGCCGGTATTCATTCTGGTACAACTGATTTTCCTATAATCGAATGAGCCTGATTGAACAAATCACAGCGTGGTATTCGGCGCATATGAACTATGCGTCGATTACTGCGCTTATGACTGTCGAGTCCTCTTTCATCCCCTTCCCCAGTGAGGTGGTCATTCCGCCTGCCGTCTATGTGGCAAGCGAACCGGCAAGCAGCCTCTGCGCTACCGGCAACTACCCCGTGGATGTACTGCTCATCGTCCTCTTCGGCACCATCGGTGCGATACTCGGTGCTGTCATCAACTATGGACTCAGCGTGTGGCTCGGACGACCCATCATCTATCGCTTCGCCGATAGTAAACTCGGACACCTCTGCCTGCTCAGCAGCGAGAAAATAGAGCAGGCAGAAGCCTATTTCCGCGAGAAAGGCAATATGTCCACCTTCATCGGACGCTTCATCCCGGGTATACGCCAACTCATCAGTATCCCCGCCGGACTGAGCCGTATGCACTTCGGGGCTTTCCTATGGTGGACCTTCCTTGGTGCTTTCTCGTGGAACTGCGTCTTGGCACTGCTCGGATACGTGGCACACGGGCAAATGGACCTTATTAACAAATATAGCCACGAACTAAGCGTGGCTATACTCGTACTGCTCGCAGCAGTCATCCTTTTCTATTCCCTGCGCTGGCTCATACGTCGCCAACGCCGGTAAGCTTACTGCTTCAACCATTCGCTCATACGACGTCTATTCTCCACCATCCAAGCGATGATACATCCGGCTATCCACCCGACAAGTAGGGCAAGGATAGCCGCTTTCTTCATGTCATGCAGCGGTGAACCCACCAGATAGAGCGGTGACTCCAATACTACCGGTGCCGTTGCCAAAGCCAAACGTCTGTCTACCTCGTAGGTACGTTGTATATGCTCCTCAATAGCCTTCAGCGGCAGTTTAATCTCCTGCTCGCCGTGGAAGATGCCGTTCTGCTGTTGCGCCGACGCGCTCTGGCGATAGTAATAGGCACTGGTCATCGAGTCCAGTTTCTCTATCTGCTCGTGGCAGAAGCGTGCCTCGCGCTCCAATGTGGCACGATAACGAATGAACGATGCAAGGATATCCTCGCGCCCGTTGAAGTATGCCATCAGTGCGGGCTCCACACGGCGCAGCAGCGACTCGTCTCCGCACAAGCGAAAACGGATAACCTGACGATCCGTCATGCGCACCAGCAGCGTGTCGGTATAGTTCTTCACGCCGCCATAGGCAGTGTAGTCGGGCGTACCGTCAGCCAGTGCGTCGATACGGTCGAAAACCTCAAAATGAGACAAACGGCGTGCATCCTCCCGGCTCAGTCCTAACAGGTCTGCTATACTGCCACCGGGTAACCGGTTGTTAGCGTACATCAGCCCCTTGTAGACCTCGTCAAACTGCTCCGCCGACGGACCGTTCAGCAGCACGATACCTTCTGCCTTGTAACTCCTATGTCCGGGGCGGAACCACCAGAGCGATGCTCCCATGGTAAGCAGCATCACTAACCCTACTATCCACCATCGGCGGTAACTCAACCTGACCATGCCGGCGAGTAAGACACCCATGCCGCGCACTACGGCGCAGCACGTATGCCACAACGAACGGCAAACATCAATGATTGTTGTTTCGTCTTTCATAAGTCTGTCCTTTTTAGTCTTGGTTTATGCTAACTCACGGTCTATCCCTTATCGACGCCAGCGGGAGAAAAGTCCACCACGGTGTTCTTGTGCCTCCGGCTTGGACTTCGGCTGAGGATGCTCCAAATGTCCGGGGGTAGGCACGCTCGATTGGGATTCATCATCTTCGTCCTCAAAGATAATCTGCACCTCGTCCGCACTTTGCCCGTCCGGTCGGGGCAGTCGCTCCTCTACAGCCGGCTTAGTCGGTTCCGCTATCTCAAGCGGTTCTTCCTCTACCTCCGCTTCCGGCTCCGTAGCGGGTTCTTCTTTCGTCTCCGGCTCGTCATAGAAAGATGGGATGGCCTCGTCGACGGTCTTCTTGCCTGCCACCTCACTCAGCGACGGGATGTCGCTCACTTCATAGCCGGTAGCGATGATAGTCACACGTACGTTCTCGCCCAACGACTCATCCAGCGATGCTCCCCATTGTACCTCCACATCTTCGCCCACTTGCTTGACGAAATCGTTGATTTGGTCAATCTCTTGCATGATGATAGCATGCTCGGTCGAGCAGTAGAACTGCAGGAGGATACGCTTGGCACCACGCACATCGTTAGTGTTGACCAGCGGAGACTGCAAAGCGTTCGCTATAGCGGCGGTGATACGCTGCTCACCACTCGCCTGACCCACGTTCATGATGGCTACGCCACCGTTCTTGAGCGTGTTTCTCACGTCGGCAAAGTCCGTGTTGATATAGCCGGGCACGGTGATAATCTCGGCTATCGACTTAGCCGCGTTGCACACCACGTCATCCGACTTGCTGAAGGCGTTCAGCAGGTTCAAGTCGCTGTATATCTGCTTCAGTTTCTCGTTGTTGATAACCAGCAATGCGTCTACATGCTCCGCCAAACGTGCCACGCCGGCCATCGCCTTGCGGATCTTGTGTTTACCCTCAAAGGCAAAAGGAATAGTGACAATACCGACTGTCAATATGCCCATATTCTGTGCCACCTCGGCTACCACGGCACTCGCACCTGTTCCCGTTCCTCCACCCATACCGGCAGTGAGGAAAAGCATTTGCGTGCCGTCATCCAGCGCCTCATGGATACGCTGACGGCTCTCCTCCGCATATTTCTGTGCTTGCTCGGGGTCGCCTCCGGCTCCCAAACCGGGACCTAACTGCAACTTAGCCGGCACTGAGGATTTACCCAGCGCCTGTTTATCGGTGTTGCATACGAGGAAAGTGACACCCTGAATACCACGGCTGTGCATGTAATTCACTGCGTTGCAGCCGCCGCCGCCTACGCCCATCACCTTGATGATAGAGTCTTCCTGAATCTCAATCGGTAACGGCAACAATTCTTCGTCCATAGTTGTTATAGTGTTTTGATGATTATACATTGTTTTGATTAGCGCTGAATATGTCTATCAGCGTCCCTTCTATCCGCTCTTTGATTCGCGGCGGAGTAATCTTCTTGCCGGGATGCAGGTCCCGATAATCGGCACCGAGCAGCAACGTTCCCACCAGCGATGAGAAACGCGGCTCCAGATATTCGTCCGGCGTATCCGGCGTGAGCAGACGGTCATGCAGACCGAACAGCACCTTTACCGGCGTGCGCTGTTGGATAAAAGGCACGATTCCTCTAAGCATCGCGCCGCCACCCGTCACGTACACGACGCGTATGCGTTCCTTATGTTTATTTATAAGCTCGATGAGCGGCCCCAGTATCTCCTCCAGTTTGAGGGCTATCAGCATCGCCACTTCGTTGTTCGATATGCGCAGCTTGCCAACCTCCAATGCCGGAGCAGGAACCACCATGGTATACTGTTTCTCCAGATAATCCGGTGACGCCGCACCATGCTGGCACTTGATTCGCTCAGCAAAGGCGAAACTCATTCCTTGGTCTTCCAACACCCGACTAATGTGATAGCCGCCTTGGGGAATGACCTTCGTCTCCAAATACTGTGTCTGCTTGAAGATACTCAGGGTCGTCGTCTGTGCACCCATATCCAGTACGGCACATCCTTCACGCAACACCTCCGCACCGTCTTCTGCCGCAAAAGCCGACAGCAAAGCGTCCTGACGCACAAAAGTCTTCTCTATTGACTTGCCTGCTTGGTCAAAACTCTTCAGCACCTGCGCCTCCAACTCTTTCTTTCCCACAAAAGCGAGGTAGTTTGCCTCCACCAGTGCGGCGCGCTGATGTTCGCCGGGCAACTCGTCCTGTTCTTTACCGTCCAGCACAAAGTAACTGGGCACCAGTCCCAGCACCGCCACTCCCGGATTATGCTGTTCAATCTTCTCCTTGCACTCTTTCTCCAGCTCGTCCAACAAGGCCTGACTCACCTCTTTATGCCGTACTTGGTCGCGCACCGAACGAACGGCATAGATAGTCATCGTCCGTCCGCCTAACGACACAAAGGCGGCGGGTAACTCACTCACACCGATACGGTTAGCCAGCAACTTAAGCGTCTGCACAATCATATATCCGGCGTTGGACGACTGCGTCACCACACCCTTCTCCACGCAAGCGTACTGATTGGACTGCTCCACTCCCAATATGCGCAACCGCTCGCCGTCAACGCGCTCTGCAGCCATCACCTTGATACCATGACTGCCTAAGTCGATGGCGACCAGCGGCAACAGTTCTGCCTCTACACTATTTTTCTTCTTTGCCATGATTTATCTTTTCTTTCGGGCTACCACCTGTCCACGGTAACGCAGGTCCACCTCACCATATTCCGGGACATCAGGGAAAGGGTTGTCCAGAAACAACGCCAACTTGGCCATCTTCAACCGATAATCATCGGTCCTGCCCAGTCGCACCATCAGTCCGTCTGTCATCCTCAGAGTCACCTCGTCCCTGTTGTTCACCTCCAGCCGCTCGACACTCTCGCGCCAACGACGCTCGCCGTCCAGCCATACTGCCAGGTCCGCCAATTCGTTCTCCGCCAACTGGCGGCTGATGTCGCCGCGAGCTGTCCATACCGCCGTGTTCACACGTTCCCAAGCCGGCATGATGCGTCTGTCCGTGTCCACAAAATAATGCTCCGTCGGCGTCTCCACACGCAACAACGGCACACGCTGACTCACCACCGCCCGCACCCTGCCTTCTGCCGTCGCATAACACTCCGCACGCCGTATCATCGGATGGCTGCGCAGCATCTGTTCCATGCGCTGCAAAGCTACGGTATTCACCGTCTCTCGGCGAGGATAAGCACCCGTGGTCATGAGGTAGTGGCGCAACTCGCCCTCCGTCACAAACTGACGCTCTATGCTGTCACGGACGATGATATCTACCGCCTCAGCCATGCGCCGTTTGTCCTTGGCTGTCGTCAGGGCTACGGCTGTCATCATGCCGCCAACCACACACACCACCGACAACACGGTTACTATCTTTCTCAACGTACTCATTCTTATTCTTTACCCCCTATCGCTTCTCTCACTCCGTCTACCAGCCTGTCTATATCTCCGGCTCCCAAGGTCATGACGGCGACCGGGGTGCCGGACGCTTTCACCCGAGCTGCCAGCACCTCTGCCAACTCAGCCTTCTGAACAACACGCACCTTGCACCCGGGGTGACGAAGCAGAACCTCTTGCATCAGCGCCTCACTCGTCACACCCTCAATAGGCTTTTCGCGTGCCGGATAGATGGGCAACAGAATCAACTCGTCCACCGTACTGAGCACATCCGCAAAACCGTCCATGAAATCGCGCGTTCTACTGTATAAATGCGGCTGGAACACTGCAACAAACGTGCGGTCGGGGTAAATGCGTCTGACCGACTCGATGCTCGCACGCAGTTCCGTCGGGTGGTGGGCGTAGTCGTCCACATACACCACCTTAGCGTTCTTCACGTGGATATTAAATCGGCGGTAAACGCCGGTATAACTCTTCAGTCCGCGGCGCACTTCTTCGGGGGTCACACCACACAACAAAGCTATCGCCGCTGCTGCGACGCTGTTCTCTATATTCACCCACACCGGCACACCGGGTTCCACATCGCGGATGACGCCGTCGGGGGTCACCATGTCGAAACGTATCGCCCCGTCTGCCACCCGGACGTTCTCTGCGTAGAAGTCCGGTCGCTCCGACTCGGTAGACCGGTCGGGGCAGTCCTGTCTCTCCGACCCATCCTCTTGCTCAGGTACCCACTCCCCGGTATACCGATATACCGTCGCCCGGCAGTCTTTCACCTCATACCCCCATTTCAGCACCACGGCTTTCTCCACCAGCCCGGCGTATACATCGAATCCTTCTTGATAAGCCTCGGCGGTGCCGTATATATCAAGGTGGTCGGGGTCTATCGACGTGATGGCGGTCATATAGGGACTCAGCCTATGGAACGAACGGTCGTATTCATCCGCCTCCACCACCACGTAGTCGCTCCCGTGGTCGATTAGGAGGTTACTTCGGTAGTTATTGCTGATGCCACCGAGGAAAGCACTCGTTCCCACACTCGACTCATGCAGCAGGTGTGCCAACATCGTCGAGGTGGTCGTCTTGCCGTGCGTGCCGGCTACACATAACGCTTTCTTCTGTCGCGTCACCTGTCCCAACAGCTCCGAGCGTTTCATGACCTCAAAACCTCCCTCACGGAAATGTACATACTGCCTATTGTCCGCCGGTACGGCAGGTGTCCTGACAACTATCGTATCCGCCGGCGTCAACGCCGTCTCCTCCTCGGTCAGCGTCTCGCTGTAGTTGATGACGATGCCTTCCGCCTCCAACTCGCGGGTCAAAGGCGATGGCGTACGGTCATAACCGATAACGTGACAGCCCTTCGAGTGGAAATACCGGGCCAAAGCACTCATCCCGATTCCTCCGATTCCGAGGAAATAATATGTCTTATTCTTTTCCAAAATAATTTGTCTATTCTTATCCGATGAAGATTCTGTCAAACGCCTTTTCCGGCATATTAAAAAATCGGGCACAAAGTTACAAATAATTTTGCATTTATGCAAACTTTTCTTCTCTTTGCATGAATTTTTATCTTTCCGGCACCCCCTCAGATACCCTTCATTCCCAAAGGTCACCCATAGGTCACCCAAAGGTCACCCAAAGGTCAGCCATAGGTCAGGCATATGTAAGGCAAAGGTAACCAATAGGTCATTAGAGATATCTAAGACCTATTTTTTTCTCCCTCTTTTCTTGACCTTTATTTTTTTTCACCGAAATATTTGGTAGTCTCAAAAAATGTTTGTACCTTTGCACCCAACTTGCCGAAAAGGCACTCCTTGGACACAGCTGAACGAATGGCTAAGACCTTGTTTATCATAGCTGGATGCAACGGTGCGGGCAAAACCTCGGCTTCGCGCACCATCTTGCCGGAAATCCTTCACTGCAAGGAGTTTGTCAACGCGGACGCTATCGCCAAAGGACTGTCGCCCTTCAACCCCGAGAGTATGGCGATTCCTGCCGGACGACTGATGCTCATGCGTATCGAACAACTCATGAACGAAGGCGCCACTTTCTCCATCGAGACCACATTGGCTACACGAAGCTATGTCTCGCTCATCGAGAAAGCCAAACGGATGGGCTATACCGTCAGCCTCATGTACTTCTGGATACGCACTCCCGAACTGGCGGTACAACGTGTCGCCAGACGAGTCCGGGAGGGTGGACACAACATCCCCGAAGATGTCATCCGCAAACGATACTACACCGGCTTGGAGAATTTCTTCTACCGTTTCAAGGACGTAGTGGACTACTGGATGCTGGTCGACAACACCGACAACCCACGTACTATCGTGGCGGACAAGGACGAGATTTATATGCCGGAAAAATATAATATGATTAAGAGTTATGTCGAGTGAGGAGAAAAAAATCTTGAAACAAGACCTGTTGGACGGTGTCAAACAGGCGGAATATAACACCCTGAAAGAGAAGGCAATGCGCAATCAAACACTCATTCAGGGCGACGATAGCGAGCAGGGCTGGCACGAGGTGTCAGCGCGGGAACTCTTTGAGAAACTATACCACGAACCCGCCCCCAATTTCACCGATGAGGAGAAATAATTCCTGCCTGACTATCACCTCTATATAATATAACCCTGACCTCACACATTTTTTCCACATTTTTAGTCAATATGTACACAAAGGTATGGCAAAAAAGCCGTACCTTTGCAGTCGCAAAGGCTGGTGTTCGCACAACAGATGGAAGGTAGAATGGGAACCGAAGGCTTTGCACTTTTATACTTTTTTATACGTAGATTTGCAAACGATTGCAATATACAAACAACTAACTCTTATTATTAACTAAAACACAAAATTATGAAGGCTCGTGCAAGTTGAGTGTAAGCTCGCTTACGCAACTCAACGAAGCCGAAACTCCATAGTTTTAAAATTAAAATTCTAACATTATGAGAAAAGTTAAACTTTTTGCTCTCGCTCTGATGGCTATGTTTAGCCTCAGCGCAGTAGCTGAAGATGTTACCTTAGACTTGGCTTTAGCTAAGAATACGGATCCTACTCCGTCTATTGGTAATGTCATTGGCGACAACTATCAAACTAAAAACTTTGATGGTACTGGTTACAAAATGGGTTCTGATGGTAATTCTATTGGTTGGAACATTTCAGAATCTAATCGTACATTTAATACTATTTCAATTACCGGCTACATTAACACCACCTCTTTAGACAAAAATTGGGGATTTGTATTCAGTACTGATGGTGGTTCTACATGGGGAACTGAGCAAAATGTAGCAAATGATGGTACAAAATCTGTACATGAGATTGACTGCAGCAGTTTATCTGTTCCTGCTGGAGCAAATGCCGTTAAGGTCATTCGCCGTGCGGGTACTTCCTGTTATGTTTGCAGTATAACACTAACATTAGATCCCGATTGTTCTGCTCCCGCTGAGGCACTTAGCCTAACGACTCCCCGGAACGCTTATTTTGTAGGCGAAAATGTGTCCCTAAACATTGCCGGTGGTAATGGTGAGGCTATTGCTCTAACTCTGGATGGCGAAGCGTTTACAGGCACAAGCTGGTTGGCAGCAGGCGTAGGTGACCATACCTTTGTTGCTACGCAAGAGGTTTCCGAAGGTGGCATATGCGGTGGTGTAGCTCAAGTAACCATCAGCGTTAGCGCAACTAACCCCGTAACGACATTCGAGATTGACGGTCCCGCTGCCGCATCCGCATTCATTGGTCAAGCAGTAACCCTCAAAGCCGTGAACTTCGATGCCGCTCCCACTGAAATCAAATGGTACGACGCAAACTATAATGAACTAAGTATAACTGATTCCTATTCCTTCACCCCCGATGCTGCCGGTGACTATGTATTCTATATTACGGCTTACAACCAATTCAATGCTCTGAACGAAGAGGCTTTTGTAATGTACACTCTCCATGTAACGAAACTCTGTGGTGAACTGATCACAGCTACCTTGAATGGTGGCTCATCAGCAACTATGGGTGGTGTTATCGGTGGTACCTTTGATACCAACCTTGGAAGTGGAAAATACAAATTGGACAAAGGCAAATACATTGGTGTACAATTGGCATCAGGTACTTTCTCGGCAGGTGATGTCGTAACGATTACAATGTCAGCAGCCGGTCAAAACTATCCTTGCCTCTTCGGAGATAAAGACAGAACTAATCTTTTGTTCTTGGCTGAGGAAGTTTCCGAGGCTACAGAGTACCAAATTGTATTGCCGGCTGCCGCAAGTGGTTTAACTTCTATCTATCTGTCTCGTGATGCAGACGATGCTACCTACAAGTGGAATCCGACTGTATCCTCTATTTCTGTTAGCCGTTCGTGCGAGGCAAGCAGCAATGCAGACATCACCGCTGCTTATGCAGAAGGCGAAATGGCATTGAGTTTCGATGAGCAGACCAACACATTCTCAGGCATCGTTCCTGCTACTGTAAACTTGGCACAAGTGACCATCACTTACACCTTGGCTCATCCGTTGGCAAGTGCTACTCCCGCAAGTGGTTTCGTAATGGATGTGCCCACTGCCGGTGCTGCTGCCAATACACAAAACATCGTGGTAACAGCTGAGGATGGAACAAACAAGACCTATATTATCAGCATCTCCAAAGCAGCCGCTGCAAGCGATGTTGCTACTCTATCTGCTCTCGCAGTGAATGGTTACACGCTGGATCCCGCATTCGACCCCGAAGTAGTTGCATACAACATTACCAAAGCATACGGTGCAGCTAATCCCTCTTCAACGGATATAGAATTAACGCTCACCGATCCTGCTTCTCACGACCATATCGAGACTTTGGAGAACAGCTTCGTTATCACCATAACTGCTGAGGACGGCGTAACCCAAAAGGTGTATACCATCAATATCCTGACCGCTGCTGCTCCGAAAGACCTTTTGGAGGTTAGCTTCTCCAATGGCGTGCACGGTTTCATTAAGACTGGCGAGATTAAAGTGCCTTATATCGCAGGTGCTGAAGCTCCGACTTATGTTGAGAGCATCTTTGCAAGCGGCGTAGAGGGCGCAAGCGCTCAGTTAATGGAAGACGGACTGAAAGTTATCGGCGCTGACGCTGACGAGGTGGTTTACTCCATCGTTTATGAGGCTGTTCCTGTAGCTGACATCCAGTTGGAGAATACCATTACCTTTGATAGCACTGAGAACTATATCTATAGTGTTTACGGATGGGATGCTGCCAAGGGTTGGAAGATTGCTAAGGACGTTGAGGAAGCCGCTAACAAGCGTATCTCCGAGGGTAAAGACCGTTTCTATATGGCTCTGCCCGCAGCTGACTCGCTGTACCTGACATCCGGAAGTGGAAAAGATCGTCCTGTCAAAATCACGGTGAATGGCGTAGCAAGTGATGTGGTCAAACTGGCTAAGCAAAACGAAGAAGTAGCAATCGCGCTGAACGCAAGTGCTAACAATTTCGTTTGCATTGAGAGCAATGGTAGCAACGGTGACGGTGGTATCATCGCAATCCGTCTGCATAAGAACGACGATACACCTTCCGCTCTCGACGAGGCTGTTGAGGCTGAGAAGGCACACAAGGTTGTTCGTGACGGTCAAATCATCATCATCCGTGGCGACAAAGAGTTCAACCTCGTAGGTGCTGAACTCTAACAATACTACGGCTAATAGCTTACCGACGGCGTCACAACCGCCGGTAGGCAATGTGGCCAAACTTAACAGAGAAGCGGAGCCACGGATCTGCTTCTCTGTTTTTTTTACAAAAACACTAGACCCCTTCTTTACTGACATAAAAGTCTAATCCTATGAAAAAACTCAAACTATTTACTCTGGCACTAACAACCCTCTTCACCATGGGCGTTTCTGCAGAGACTATCTTCTCGTTCACTGTCACGGCAGAATCCGTTAATGCAGGTACTTACGAAGCCAATGGCGGCACTGCTCAGTGCACTCGTGCCATGAGCACCGGCGGATCGAACGAGATTACAGTGGGCAGCCAAACATTCTATAAGTTCAACTCGTCTACCAGTTGGATTTTCACTCTCTCGTCGGGGACTTTCCAAGCCGGTGACGTCTTCTACTTCACCGTGGCTGCCACTACATCGGATAAGAACGGTAAGGGTGTCGCGGTCAACAACATCCCTGTCACCGGAGATATCCCCGGCAATAGTACGGCTTTGCTCTCATACACCGTGGTAGCCGGCGATGGCATCGAAGGTCAGTCCTCTGTCACCGTCAAACGTAACGACTCCGACACGAAGCTCGGTACCATCGAGGTTATCCGTGGCGGAGGTAGTCCTGCCGATAGTGATCCTCTTCCACAATTGAAAGTCAACAAGACCTCTGTCGATCTCCATGTCACTCCTGAAGTGGCTAACCCCACCGCCGAAGTAGTCTTCACCGGCAAGAACCTCACCCCCGGTAACTATGCCGTCGTTGTACCTAATTTGGCAGGATTAAGTGTAGAGCCGCAAGTGGTTAGTGTGGGTGACGACGGCGTACTCAATGCCGGTATCAACCTATCCTATGCCAGCGCAGAGGACGTTGCAGCAGCAAGCACCTCTATCTCCCTCACCATCGGCGATGAGGTCGTTCAGGTAACGCTCAACTATTCCGCTTCGCATACCATTGCTTACGCCTCGTCAATCAATATCGAACAACTCGTGCTGGATAACGGCACCGGATACGACATCCGTGGCGCATTGGCAGCCGCCAACATCGAGTTCGACAAGATAGACGCTCTCGACTCGCTCAATGATGCCAAAACCGAACGCAATGAACCCTACCTCGGACTCAAACTCAAAACCGCCGGTGCTTACATCAAACTGTGCGTTCAGGCTGGCAAGGCGCTCAATGTGAAGTTCGGTTATATAGGCTCTCCGGTCAATGTGACAGTCAACGGTGTTGACCCGCAACAAATCACTACCGACACGGAGGAGTGGACATCCGTTGCCGATAATGTAGACCACTTTATCACCTTTACTACATCGACCAAGAACACCGTTGTCTTCAAGCAGATTATGGTTGGTGAAAACATCGCTCCGGTGACTCTGCCTGCTAAGACCGCCGTGGATGAGGTAGAGGCTGACGCGCCGAAAGCTCACAAGGTTATTCACAACGGTCAAATCGTCATCATCCGTGGCGACAAAGAGTTCAACCTCATAGGTGCTGAACTCTAAAAGTCTCACCTTGATGCCCTATCGGGTCGCTGACCCCTATCGAGGATAACCGCCATTAACCCAAACCTGACACGAACAACTATAC
>CAMHEP010000002.1 GCA_946184195.1 uncultured Bacteroidales bacterium
TGTGGGCATGCTTTGTGGTAGGAATGCCGATGCGGCAGGCAGTGCGCCATCGCTCATTGAGCGTTGTTATACCGAGGGCACGTGGCGTATCCGTTATACGGGTATCTATGGAGGTTTGGTAGGTTATGGGTATAATATGACGGTGCGCAACTGCTACACGGTTAGTACCATGAGTCTCCAGCAGGACCGTTCGGCGCGTATAGGGGGTATCTTGGGGTATGTTAATGCTTCCAACGGCAGGGCGGTGACGCTCATCAACTGCCATAGTTATGGTAGCTTGACCGACGACCGTGTCAAGTATGGGGCTGCAACTACACAGACTCCTTATCTCGGTGCTGTGGCATCGGTGTTCAATGGAACGGCGGTCACGGCTGTCAACTGCTGGTATCTGGCAGGCAGTGCTCCCGAGGCGTTCGCGCAGCATAAGAGTAACACGCAGTCTGCTTCTGCGGCTACGGCTGCACAATTCGCTGACGGAACCGTGGCGACGGCTTTGGGCACTGCCTTCGCACAGGGAGACCGTTATCCTATACTCGCTCAGCCGCAGCATACTACCGCGTTGGAGGACGTTTTCTCCTTTGTACATGGTACATCGTCACTTCGTACATTGGATAGGCCGATGAAGGTCATCCTTGGCGGTGAGGTCATTATCGTGAGAGAGGGACATGCTTATCGCCTGACCGGTGAAAAAATATTTTAGGGATAAGGCGCGCTGAACTGCTATATAAATGAAACAATGGTAAATACTGCATTATTACATAAGTATTTCCGCGGAGAGGCGACGAGCACGGAGGTCTATGCTATCCGTGCTTGGGTCATGTCCGATGCGGAGCATGCGGCTCTTTTCAAACGTGAGCGCCGGCTGTATGACGCGTTGACGTTGCATGGAGAGCACATGATTAATTCCAGCGATGGTTATGTGGGTGACCACCGTCCTCTCTCCATGTGGGGAAGGTCCGGTAGGGGCTTTCATCCGTGGAAAGTAAGCCGCGTGGCTGCACTGGTCTTGATAGTCATCGGCTTCAGCACCTTGGGCTATGGATGGTGGCTCATCCATCGCGTGAATACGTTACAGGAACAGTGCCGAGTGGAGGTGCCTAAGGGGCAGCGGACCCATCTGGTCTTGGCTGATGGTACGGATGTGTGGCTCAATAGCGGTTCCACGCTCACTTATCCTGCTTATTTCGGCACCTCGGAACGACGTGTTAGACTGGAGGGAGAGGGCTATTTCCAGGTGAGCCGCGATACTAAACGACCTTTCCGTGTCACTCATTATGCCGGCGAGGTAGAGGTGCTCGGTACCACGTTCGACCTCATTGTCGACTCAGCCAATGCTACCTATAGCACTTCGCTCATCAAAGGACGTGTACGTGTCACTGCCGGCGACTCGGTAGCACTAACCCTGCGTGCCGGTCAGTATGCTACGCTCCGGAGGGGGAAACTGCAGTGTGGTACTATCAACAACTACGACCATTTCGATTGGAGACATGGTTATATCACCTTTACCGATATGACCTTCTCACATATCATGCAGAGTTTGGAGCGCGTCTATGGCACACCTATCGTCATCGACTATGCTGCTATTGCTGACGAACGCTATACCGGTAAGTTCCGCTATGAGGATGGACTGGACTATGCGCTCCGTGTCATGCACCACGATATTCCTTTCCGTGTCACGCGTGACGACCGCACCGGAGTAGTACATATCGAACAATCGGAGTAACGTACTATACCCTTAGTACTTGGTCCTTTGTCACTTTGTCCTTTGAATAAATCCTTCGTACATCGTACATTTGTCCGTTGTACATTGTATTGTCCTTCGTACATCATTTTAACCCTAAATAATCAACAACATGAAAAAGCTTTTTCTTCTTCCGCTGCTCTTGGCAGCAAGTAGTGTGTTCGCTGAAACACGCGTAGAAACATTCACCCCGAGTGACAACGCTGGTACTGCAACCTATGTAACCGAGCCTACCAGTAAGGAATGTGACCAGGCTACATGGACTGTCTTCACAGGCGGTATCCGCAATGATGTAGGTAATTTTGGCTCCTATGCAGCCGTCATTCGTGCCAAGAAAGCCGCCGAAACAGACTATGGCTACCTGCTCAGTAGCACCATCGAAGGCGGTATTGACAGCCTTTGGTTCCAGTGGAATAGTAACGGTAACGAGTCAGCCGGTTGGTGGAATATCAAAATTTATATCAATGATGTCCTCATCGATAGTATCTACGAGCAGGGTATTGCTAAGATTGCTGCCGGTGGACCTTTCAAAGAATACCACAAGGGAAACCTCGGTATACACGGCGATTTTACCATCAAGTTAGTGAACGAGAGCCCTTATACCGGTTCATCTAACTTCCTGCGCTTTGTCTTGGACAACCTTAGCTGGACGACCAACCCTGTGGCAGGTGAGAAAGCGACTCCCGATATGGCTTTCGATGCAGAGAGTCTTATTAAGATGGTGGACGCTGAGGCTTTCATCAATACCTTTACTACTTCCTCGGACGGTGCTGTTTCGTACGAGAGTTCTGTGCCCGAGGTGGCTACTATCAATCAGGATGGCGAAGTCACTATCGTCGGCGTGGGTTCTACCATCATCACGGCTTCTGTCGCTGAGTCCGAGACCTATAAGCCTGCTTCCGAATCTTATACCCTCCGCGTTGTGCCTCTCAACTTCCATCTTGAGACTTTCAATAACGCACAAAACGTTGATATCACGACTAATAACACTTATCTCACTACTCCTACTGAGTCTTTCGAACCATCAGCAGCAACGGGTATCAAGTGGACAACACTCCTCGGCTCTGTCCGTACGGCTTTAGGTGGATCAAGCACTGAGAATTTCTCGGTTGTCGTGCGCGCTAAGAAAACCGCTGAAACGGACTATGGCTACCTGCTCAGTTCCACTATCCACGGTGGTATAGATAGTCTGGCTTTCGATTGGAATAGTAATGGTACCGAGGCTTCCAGAACCAATCCGTGGAATATCAGAATCTATATCAATGATGTCGAGGTAGGTGCTATCACTGATGTTTGTCAAGCAATGCAACCTCTCGGGAGCGAGTTCCGTTATTCGTTGGGTAACCTCAAGGTCGATGGTGATTTCACCATTAAGATTGTGAATATGAATGTGCCCGATGATGGTAAGAGCAACCAATACCGTTGGGTAGTAGATAATATCGAGTGGTATAGCTACGAGGCTCCCGATGACCCACACACACCTACCGATTTGGACGGGGCTGTGGCTCCCGCTACTGAGGTGCGCAAACAGCTCATCAACGGCGAACTCATCATCATCCGAGATGGTGTCCGCTACGATGCTACTGGACGTGCTCTCTAATTGTGCTCTAAACACTCTTCACTATGTTGGGACAACCACGGCTTATACCCGTCTAAGTCCTAACATAGTCCTAACATAGTCCTAACATAATCCTAACATACTCGGGACATCGTCGGGACATAATCAGGACGTAAAAAACGCGTTGACATAAACTTTAAAATCTAAGAATATGAAAAAATTATCATTATTTATCCTCACCTGCCTCCTGTCCATCACATGGACCTGGGCAGATACCAGTGTGACAGAAAAATTTTCAACAGTTGTTCAAACTGGAAGTTCCGGTGCTACTGGATCAAATTGGACAGGTGATGTTTGCAATTGGGAAACAAAATTCGCTCGCCGAGGTCCTAATGATAAAGTAAAAGACAACAGTCAGTTTACATGGCTGACTTTAAATGGGACAACACGTGGTTATATCATAACAACTAATTTGGAAGGTGGAATCAAAGATGTAGCGTTTAACTATGCTCAATTTGGAGCAGAAGCCGGTAAATTGTTGAGATGGCAAGTTTCTACCATAGGAACAAGTACTACTTCTGATGTTATTGAGCGAGATGGTGATGAAGGAGAAAATAAATCAACTTCAAATGGAATAGCATATTCACACACATTTGCGTGCAAGTCAAATGCACAATTGGAAATATTAAATATGTCTGTATTGGACGATGGTAATCAACCAACAAGTAATGCGCGTTTGCTCGTAGGTAACGTTACTATCACTCCTTATCTTCTTTATCGAAACAAGGTCGTCACAATCGGTTCTAAGCAACAAGGCTATTACAATGCTGAACTCATTAACAACATAGGTAGTGAAGGAACTGTTTCTTACTTGTCTTCTGATGAAAATGTGGCAAGGGTTAACTCCGAGACAGGTGTTATTACTCCTGTAGCCGCCGGTACGACCACAATTACTGCTACTTGGAGCGAAGGCGCAAGTACAACCTATACCCTTCATGTCGTAAATGGTGTTTTTGTGGAGAATTTTAGTAAAGTGCAACAAACTTCAGCTGCAAATGAAGAAACTTGGGACGGAGATTTATTTGAGTGGACTGCAGTTAAATGTCGTCGCGCTATCAATGACACAATTGGATTAAATCCGCGTCAACAAGGCACATGGTTAGCGAATAAGGATGGAGCATCTTCGTTAACTTCAGCCGATTCAATTGAAGGTGGTGTAAAGCATCTGAAATTTCATTGGAAAGAATGGTCTGTAGATGCGACCACCACTAAAATAGCCATCACGTATGGCGGTGAAGAAAAAACAGCTGCAATAAATGTTCAAGGAGCAACAGTGTCGCTAACCAGTCCGACATACGATGAAGAGATAGGTGGCGCATCCAATGCTGTATTAAAGTTAGAGAATGCTTCTTTCTTGACAAGTTCGAGTGAGGCAACCAATAATCGAGTTGTGATTGAAAATATCCAAATCACCCCCTACCTCCTCTACACCACCAAAGCACTCACAGTGGATACACGTTTAGTTGCAACTCCATACCAACTCTTCAACGGCTCACTCATCAATAACACTTCCGATGGCACCATTGTTTACTCCATCAGCCCTACCGATGCAGGTGCCTCTATCAATCCCGCAAACGGCGAAGTGACCATTACCGATGAGACAGAGGGCGACTTCACCGTCACCGCAACTTGGGGCGCAGTATCAACTACATACACTTTAACCGTTATGTCTCGTACTGCCACTACCGCATCCTATGCCGAAGCAACGAAACGTGTCGGACTGGATGCGTCGCCTATTGACAATCCGCTCACTTATACAGATGGCTATGATGGAACCATCACCTATACCAGCAGCAACACCGCCGTCGCTACGGTCAATGCGGCGGGTACCGTCGCCCTCGCCGGGGGCGTCGGACAAACCACTATCACCGCTACCCTCCCGCAAACGGCTGACTTCAAAGCTGCTTCCGCTTCCTACACTCTCTATGTTCGCGACAACAGTGCTCGTAAAGAAGCATTTAATGGACTCGATCAGTCAGGTGTCGTAGGCACGACATTAACGGATCTTAATGCTGGCGATTTGTTCACTTGGCAGGCACAATATCAGGTACGTCGTGGATCGAACGATACGATTTGGAATGCATCAACCAAAGGTATTTCTATTGGTATTCAAAATAATCTTTCCACATCCAGTATCTTGCAATCTAAAGAACCGGTAGAAGGTGGTATTAAAAATATCTCCTTCTATTGGAAACAATGGGCAGGAGAACCTGAAGGCAATACCCTCCGTATGGCGGTTTATGCAGGTAACGAGCTAAAGGCCTTCATGGAAGGTGCTCGTGACCCATACTCGGGGAGCGATAATTGGAGACATGAAAAATTCCTTTTGGGTGGCAATGATGTGATGCGCTCTAATCAGCAGTTGGTTATTAAGAACGAGACATATAGCGGTGAGTCATTCGCTACAGGAACGCTCTCTACCTCTGCTTCCCGTATTATTATGGATACCATTTACATCACCCCCTATCTGCTGTACACCGACAAGACAGAGAAGACGGCTATAGTCGGTGGTGCGTACACTAATAACGCGCTGATTAACAACACCGCGGGCGAAACGGGTACGCTTTCCTATTCCTCAAGCAATGAATCTGTTGCAACGGTCAGTGGTAGCGGTCAAGTGACGGGAGTGGCAGAAGGATATGCCGTCATTACCGCTAAATTCGCTTGGTCAGAAAGTGAATATGTCACAACATCCTATCCTATCTATGTCGCTCCGGCATCCAATTGCGAGACTTTTAATACCGCTTTCACTAATAACTACTATGCTACCAATAACAACGTGGAGGGTGATGTTACCACTTGGAGCACTGTATTAGGTGGTATTAACACGAATGAAAACGTGGAGCCGTATGCTGCTTTCTTCCGCGCAAAACGTGATAGCGAGGAAAATTTTGGCTCTATCACAAGTGGCACAATCAATGGCGGTATATCTCAACTTTCGTTCTATTGGAACATTGCTGTGGCAGAAGAAACTGATGTGAACAAATGGGATATACGTGTATTTATCAATGATCGCGAAGTGAAACAACTTACCAATGAAACAGGTCATGAATTAGACGGCATAACTGGTCATCAGGCCCCAATGACCAAGTGTACCATCACAGATATCGATGAACCGGGTAATTTCGTCATTCGCTTTGAGAATCGAACAACAATGACCGATTCCTATACTTCTGGAAATAAGGGACGTTTCGTCATCGATAATGTCTTCTGGGAAAGTTATGCTGCACCGATTATCCTTGATGAAACAGCCGATAACACTGCTCTCATTCGCCGCAATTCCGGTGCTACGACGGATGTCAACACCAACCGCTCTCTTGTTGCTAACGTTTGGAATACTCTATGTATGCCGTTTGCGCTCAGTAAGTCCGCTGACCTTGACCATGCCGAGGTGCAGGAACTGAGTGCTTGCACGGCCGACGGGGATGCCTTGACTGTATCCTTCACCGCAGTAACCTCTGATGCACTCGTTGCTGGTAAACCCTACCTCGTGAAGCCGACCTCCAATATCCCGCTGACAGGATTTACCGACAAACAGATTACCATTATACCTCAAGCCGTTAATGTAGGCGTCATCACCTTCCAAGGTATCTTCAGCCCAACTACCCTAACAGGCGGAGACATGAATACCCTCTTTGTTGGCACTCCCAATGCTGCGGGCAATAACCTCTTCTATCCCTCTACTAATTCGCAGCTTAAGGGTATGCGTGCATACTTCAAGATTAACACAGGTTCAGGTGCTCCCCTGTTCCGCACGGCTCGTTTCGTCGTGGAAGAGAAGAAACTGCCCACCGCTGTGGACGATGCCCGCGGACAAGAGGTGACAGTAGAGAAACTCATCGAGGACGGACACGTCATCATCATTCGTGACGGTAAACGCTATAACGTCCTCGGTGCGCAGGAGTAAGTACCAATCCCCTCCTCCCCTCTCTACCGGAGAGGGGCAGGGGAGAGGCTCTACTCACCATTAATAACTAACGATTAAACAATCATACAACCATGAGAAAAGCATATATTCAACCTTCAGTAAACGTAATGGGATTGCACCTAACTACGTTCCTCTGTGCCAGCGGTAGTATCCCCGTAGGAGCTCATAGTGTCAATATTTCCGGTGGTAGTGGAAACATCATCATCGGCGGCTATGAACCTAGTGACGCAAACACCGGACTATAACCCATCAATACAACAACAGCCATGAAACGGTATATAATCACTGCCGTACTATCTATCCTTCTCCCCCTAATGATATGGGCACAGGAAGCACGAGTGACCATGACAGAACGTGGGCGGACGGTACAGGATGTGGTGCGGCTCATCGAGCAGCAGACAGACATGCTCTTCATCATTAATACCGAGGTGAACACCCGTCAGGTGGTGACCGCCACGGTGAATAACCAGCCGCTCAGAGACGCTCTCAAGAGTCTCTTTGGACCATTAGGCTTACGCTACGAGATAGAAGGTAAACATATTATCCTCTCGCAGTCAGCTAAGAGTGATGAACGCAAGACAAAGATGATTGAGGCAAGTGGCGTCGTACGCGACGAGAAAGGGGAACCGGTCATCGGCGCCTCGGTGATGGTGCAGGGAACGAGTGACGGGACGGTCACCGACTTAGACGGACGCTTTGCCCTCAATGCCCCCGATGGCGCTAAATTAGCCGTTTCCTATGTGGGCTACAAGAGCGAGACCGTCATTGCCCGAAGCGGCAGCATGGCGGTAACGCTCAAGGAGGACACCAAGGTATTGGACGATGTGGTGGTCATTGGTTATGGCACGGTGCGCAAGAGTGACATGACAGGGGCTATCGCATCGGTCAAGACGGAGGAAATGAATATGTCGTCCGCCACCTTGGAGCAAGCTCTCATCGGTCATACGCCGGGTGTGGAAATTAAGCAGACAAGCGGTGCACCGGGAGCGGGAACGACCATACGTATCCGCGGTGTCAACTCCGTATATGGTGGTGTGGAGCCGCTGTATGTGGTGGACGGTTTCCCAGCCAGCAAGGATGTGTTCATCAACCCCAATGATGTGGAGAGCATAGAGGTGCTCAAGGACGCTGCCTCGGCGGCCATATATGGTAGCCGTGCCGGCGGAGGTGTGATACTCATCACCACCAAACGCGGTTCGGAGGGAAAGCCAAAAGTCGAAGTGGACTATCAGTTCTCCATGCAGCAGGTGCAGAAGAAGATTGACATGATGAACGCAGAGCAGTTCAAACAACTGCACCGCGATGGCTATAACAACGCCTACTTCGATTATCTGCGCAGCAACAACATCTACGGTTCGGACGCCCTCAATTGGCAGCATAGTCGTGAGGACGACAATTCTACGCGATTGGCGAACGGTGGTGCCATGTCATCCATGTTCCTCTGTCCGGACATAGTGGACTCCAACTATGACACCGACTGGCAGGACGAGGTCTTCCGCTCCGCACCGATGCACAAAGTCAATTTCTCCGTCAGTGGCGGTAAGGAGAAGTTCAAGTATATGTTCTCTGCCGGTTATCTCAATCAGGACGGTATCGTCTCTCCCAGCAACCACCAGCGTATCACCACGCGTCTGAACATGGACATCGATGTGACTAAACGTTTCTCCATCGGTGTGAATACCAACATGTACTACGTGAAGGAGCGCGTGGTCAGGACAGACGGTTTGGCTTTCAACGACGGTGTGATACTGAATGCCTTGGGCATGCCTCCCACTTATCCTGTCTACAATCAGGACGGCAGTTATGCCTTGGGATGGAGTTATCGCAATGGCGCTAACACCTATGGCTGTTTCGGCGGAGAGAACCCTGTGGCGTTGGCTCAGGGACGCGAGGAGTACTATACCAAGATGCGCGCCTCAATCAATGCCAACCTGCGTTATATGCTTTATGACGGCTTGTATGCCAAGGTGAACCTCGGCGTACAGATAGCCGACCAGATACATAACCTCTACCGTCCCTCGTGGTTGGGGCAGAGTAATTATGCACCGGGTGACATACAGAACACGCTGGTTATTGCCCGTGATGACCGCGATTTTAATACAGACTGGCTCTTGGAGGCAACGGTGAACTACGACAAGACATTCCGCGATAAACATACGGTCAGTGCCGTGGTGGGATATAGTATGCAGAAGAAGGTGTACAACAACATCGACGCTGCGTCGGTGACGGGAGCCTTACAGGACGACCGTATCACCGAACTCAGTGCTGCCAAACCTACCGATACGGACGAGAACGGTACAGCAGCAAAGACGGATAAGATTAGTTGGGCGTTGATGTCCTTCTTCGCTCGTGCCATGTATAACTACGACCATCGTTATACCCTCTCTCTTACCCTCCGTGGAGATGGGTGCAGTCGTTTCGGTAGTCAGAACCGCTGGGGTATGTTCCCCTCTGTCAGTGCCGGATGGAATATCACCAACGAGCATTGGGCTGAGCATCTGCAGGACGTGTTCACCGCTAAACTGCGTGCCAGCTGGGGTATATCGGGAAATAACAACATCAGCAACTATCGACATATTGCTACTATCAAGTCGGGATCCTATGTCTTTGGCGAAGGGGGAACCGTGGTGACTACCTATTTCCCGTCCACCGTCGATGCTAACCTCGGCTGGGAGAAGACCTCTCAGGTCAACGTCGGTACGGATATGACTTTCTGGTCGGGTAGGCTGTCTCTATCGGCGAACTACTATTATTCGCGTACCACAGACCTGCTGTACCAGAACACTACTTCCGCTACCTTGGGTGCCGTCAGCATGTGGACCAACCTGCGTGACGGTCGCGTTATCAACCAGGGTGGTGATATCCAGGTGGACGCCAATGTGCTCAATATGGCAGGCGTGAAGTGGAATATCGGCTTGAATGTCTCCATCAACCGTAATAAGGTTTATGGTCTCGAGGACGATATCCTCATCAAGGGACAACGTTCGCAGATTACGCACATCACCCGCAATGGGGCGCCTATCGGTTCGTTCTATGGCATGGTGAGCGAAGGACTTATTAGCCCGGAAGAGTATGCTCTCATTCAGGAAGACGCTAAGCACATAGGGGATGCGTCGTATCAGCGTCAGGGACCGTTAGTTGCCGACTATGCAAATGCTTATGTGGGCGATGTGAAATGGAAGGATGTGAACGGTGACGGCAAGATTACCGAGGACGACCGCGACATCATCGGTGATAACTACCCTAAGTTCTCCTACGGATTCAACACATCGCTTACGTGGAAGGGATTGAGTTTCTCGTGCTCCTTCGATGGTCAGTACGGTAATAAGGTCATCAACTTCTCGCGCTATTACATCGCTAATAACGAGGGAGGTGTGAACAGTATGGCGGTGTCGCTCAATCGCTATCAAGGAGCTTATACGCAACCCTACGAGACGAACGGCGATATGATGTTCCGCGCCAATCGCTCGCAGAAAAATCTAAATACGAAGTTCTCTACCTATTTCGTGGAAGATGCTTCGTTCCTCAGGATGACCAACCTCACGCTCGGATACACTATCCCCGACAACAAGGTTTTCAAAACATTGCACCTGCAACGTTTCCATATCTATTTCTCGGTGGATAATGTCTTCACAGCAACCAAATATACAGGGTATAACCCCGATGTAGACTATAACGCCAGCAACACGGCGCCGGGGCTCGACTTCGGTACGTACCCCTTGGCACGCTCGTTTAGCGGCGGTATCAAATTAACGTTCTAAAAGAAAGGGTAGAGATTATGAAAAAGACAATCTATAGTGTTCTGTCCATTATCCTCTTAGGGATGGTAACTCTCTCCTCCACGTCGTGTCGTTTCCTCGACCTGCACGACCCGGATGCCTTTGAAGATACTAAGTTCTATCGCGACTCGGCTGACATGGATGCTTTGCTCAGTTCGAGTTATGCTGCCCTGCGTACGGCATACGATAAACTGTTCTTCGTCACAGAGATGAAGTCCGACAATGCCACTACCAACGATATGGGCACTGCCGGCGGTTTATATTATAACTTTGTCAATCATACGGTGAGTAGCAGTAATAGTATAGTGAGCGAGGTATACAACGCTTTCTATTTCTGTATTCACCGCGCCAACTTGGTGCTGGAGCATGTGGACGCAGTTAATATGTCGAGTGCAGAGCGCGAACGTATCCGTGGGGAAGCGCTCTTCCTGCGCGGATTGAGCCATTTCTACTTAACACGTCTCTGGGGACCGGTGACTATCATGCGTGGTACCTTGGCTGGCAGTAAGGAAGCTCTCTCGCAGACACGTCAGCAACCTGAAGAAGTGTATACTTTCATCATCGGTGACCTCAAACGCGTGGCGGATAGTAATATGTTACCTGCTATCTGTCGTGGAGACCGCTTCGGTCATGCGTCCAAGACAGCCGCGTGTGCTCTTTTGGGACGCGTCTATTTGCAGCAAGCGGCTACGCAGAATAAGCCGGAACTGTATAAGGATGCTATCAAGTATCTGGAACTGTCGCTCACAGTGAGTGGTTATAACGGCTTGGGACAGGCGTATAGCAAACTCTTCACCATAGGTGGTCAAACGGACGAGGAGGTTATCTTCCCCATCATGTATATGGCGAACGATGCAGAACACTCGAATTTCGCTCAGTATTTCCAGCCTATCGGTGCTACTGGTATCACCTCGCCGCTGCAAGGACGCGGTTTTAACCTCGGGCAGGAAAACCTCTTCAAGGAATTTGAGGCAACGGCTGACGGTTTTGGTGCCACAGACAGACGGTCCGCTACCTGTATCAAGAAGTATACAGATGGTACGTACTACACGAAGAAATATACCGACCTATCAAGCAACTATGGCGGAAATATCTGGTTCGAGCTGCGTTTCGCAGATGTCTACCTGATGCTTGCTGAGGCTTACGAGCGCACCGAGGGAAACACCTCCACCAAGGCAATCGCTTATCTGGACAAGGTGCGTACCCGCACCGGCTCAACGGTCAAGGATTATGCTACCTCGATGATGAATGCCGCCTATGCTGCAGCTTATCCTACGCTGAGGGACGCTATCTTCCATGAACGTCGTGTGGAGTTGTGTTTCGAGAACCACCGTTGGTTCGACCTTATGCGTCTCTATCCGAAAGCAGACGATTTCGTGGCTTATATGCACTCCGTCAACGAACCGAATGTGGGAGGTAAATATACGGCTTTCCAACGCTACGAACTCTTATTACCCATCCCCTACGATGAGGTCTTCCTCAACCCGGGACTGGGACAGAATGATGGATATTGATAAACAATGATATATATAACAAACTAAAAACTCTACTATTATGAAAAAATCTATCCTTTTAGGCATTACGATGTGCCTTGCAGTAGTTGCCATGGCGCAACGTAGTATGGAATGGTACTCCTATTGGGGGTCTAATACCAGCGGTAGTCAGATAGAGCCACAACGAATGGCAGTGGACGCTGCGGGTAATATCTATGTAGCTGCTCTGTTCGGTGGCGATAAGGTGGCGGTTGAATCGCGTACCTTAGTCAGTGCGAGTGCTTCGGATAAAGGAGACGCCGTCGTGGTTAAGATGAACGACCAGAAGACGGTTATGTGGACCTATCCTATTGTCAACGCAGGTGTTGCTACTATCACCGATTTGGTGGTTGACATGGATGGTAATATCGTAGTGACGGGTGCTTTCAATCAATCTATCAAGGTCGGCACGAGCACGATGGCACTCGATGACACTAATATGGGTGAAGCTGCCGTTTACGTACTCCGTCTATCTGCGGATGGTACAGCTCTGAATGCTTGGCAGATTCCCGCTGTCAGCGCCCGCGGTGGTAAACTGGCTATCAACTCGCAGAATCATATCATCGTGACCGGGCTTTTGGAAGGTGATGCTACTTTTGTTCCGGGCGGTGCTGCCGAAGGTGATTTCCAGAACTCCGCTCAGCTCTTTGTTGCAGAGTACGATGTAAACGGTACATTGATTTGGCATCAGTTCCGAAACGACGGCGGTAATTCTATCTATGGGGCTCCGTCTGTAGCTGTCGATGTTGCGAACAATATCTATGTTGCCGCTTCTATCACAGGTACCACTACGATGGCAGGCATGGCTCTTAATGCTACTGCCAGCAATGCTTTCCTGCTTTGCTATAATGCACAGGGACAAGAACAGTGGGCACATATGATTGACGGTGATCAAAGCGACGTGGCTGCCGATGTAGTCGTTAGCCCGATAGGGCAGGTTATCATTGCCGTTAACCACCATAGTGGTACGATGCATATCGATGATATGATGGATGAGTTCAAGCATGAGTACGCTTTTGATGCACAATGGGAGCATGCTGCTTTCTTCAGTTTCGATCTCAGTGGTGAGTTCAAGTGGTTCTTCGATTGGGGCTATAGCAATGGCGAATCGGGGTCAGACGCTCCCTGTTACGCTCTGCGTTGCACGGACGAAGGTGTACTCTACGCTACCGGTATGATGACAGGCCGTTATGGAGGTTCCCGCCTCAGCGCTCTGGAGGAGGAACGTACATTGCCTAATGGTAAGAACTCCGGCGTGGAGACCGTGGACTATCAGTGGTTGCAACATAATACCAACGGTGGTCACGATAACTATATCATCACTCTCACTCGCGAAGGTAAACTTGCGAACGCTGCTCGCCCGGGTGGACCGCAATACGAGATCGGTACAGATGTGGCTCTCAGTCCCGATAAGAAGAGTCTCTATCTGCTCTCGCAAATCAATGTGCGTGATAACGTTCCCTACACCTGCCCGGATAACCTCTTTGACAGTTGGACTGACCTCTATGCGCCAACCAACTGGGCAAGCCGTAAGAACAACTACACCCTGCTCAATGTATACTGCCCGGAGAATAATGGTTCGTCTACAAACTATACCAAGGCATACAAGGCTAACTTCGCATCATCTATGCTCGTGAAGTATGCCATGCCTGAGATTAACCCCAATAATCTGCCTTTCTACACGGTTGGACAAGCCTACAGCGAGTCTATCGCTCTACTTAATCCGCAAGGCGTAGCATCTATATTCTCGCTCGGCGCATCATCGGATGTATCGTTCGATGGCACGACCGTCTCAGGTAATTTCGCCGACCAAAACAAACGGTATGTAGGACTGATTGCTATTGATAGCATTGCTTTGCCTGGGCAGATTACTTACTACGAATATGACAACCAAACACATAAGTCACTTCGTTCACAACCGCGTAATGTGCGCTATATGCCTTTGACTGACGGTTCGCATACTGCTGTTGAAGATGCGTATGTATTGGATGCCACTATCTATCCGACACTCTGCAAAGATAACCTCTATATCCGTTGTGAGGAGCCGAACTATACGGTTAATATCTATGCGATGGATGGTCGTATGCTCTTCTCGCAGGACAAGGTGTCCATGGTTACAGTCGGAGGTTACCTTATGCCCGGTTCTTATCAGGTGGAGGTACGCGCCGGACAAGGTCGCTGCGTGAAGACTATCATTGTTCAATAATCAATCTAATTCTATTATGCATACATCTTTGCGAAAACTTGTATGTCTGTTGCCCGCGTTGCTGCTCACATGGAGCAGCTTCGCTGCGGGCATCATCACAGGCTACGTATTAACCGACTCGGGTGCACCTATTGCCGGTGTGGCGGTGAGTGACGGTGTAGTGGTTGTACAGACGGATGCTACCGGTGCCTACCAAATGCCTTGTCGCGATAATGTGGAGTTCGTATTCGTCTCGGTGCCTTCGGGCTATGATATACCGCTGGATGCCACGGGCTCACCCTTGATGTACAAGCGTGTGAATAGTGCCGGACAGTATAACTTCAGCCTGCATCCGCAGGATGATGGCGGCATGGCTGACTCCACGCACGTGTTACTCGTTTTCTCCGACCCGCAGGTGCTCAATGGATACGACGACCATCGTTTCCGGGCTGAGACAGTGGAGGATGTGCTCGCACTCAAAGCCGATTATCCTGCTGGTACGAAATTCTATGGTATATGCGTAGGCGATATCGTATGGGATTGGTATGATGCCTTCTCCATCCAGAAAGGGTACTTCGAGGCAATGGGATTCCCTAATTTTATGGTCATAGGTAACCATGACCACCAATGCACGGCTGCTGACCAAGGGTCCGCTACGAAACAGGACTCTGTGGCAGATAATAAGTTCACGGCTATTTATGGTCCTACCTATTATTCCTTTAATATAGGTGCTATCCACTACGTGGTGCTGGATAATGTCCTCTACACTGGTCATAACGGTAGTAAGGACTATAACTGCGGCCTCACTCCCGAGCAGCGCAGTTGGTTGCAACAAGACTTGGCTCTTGTACCCAATGGCACGCCTATCGTGACGTCTTTCCACATACCCGCCTCTCGTATGTCGTCCGACTTGACACTGCTTAAGTCCTATATGAACAAAGGTGCTGTGCTGCAACATTTGCTTTCGGGACATACACATACCAATATTATTGCAGAACACTCGGCTCGATTGTTGGAACGTACTATGGGAGCCGCTGAAGGTGCCTTCTGGAGCAGCAACTGGTGTGCGGATGGTTCGCCGAACGGATATATGGTCTATGAAGCAGGCGGGAAGAAAGGGTTCACGAATTGGTACTACAAGGCTACAGGCTATTCCAAGAACTATCAGATACGCGCCTACCCTGTCAATAGCATCGATGCCGGCAATAGCAAAACCAACTGTGTACTGGCTAATGTCTGGGGCTATGATAGTAAGAGCCAAGTCAATATATACGAGGACGGTGTGAAGCATGTCATGCGTCAATTCACAGGATTGGACCCCAAAATATACGATGTGATGCTGGAGGATGGCGATACGCGTCCTAATTATCCGGGTTCGGATGGTGGCACGATAGCCTCCAAAAACCCGGGAGCAGGGGCTACTACACACTTGTTCTACTACGAACCTACTGACCCGGATGCCGATTTTGTAGTTGAATTTACGGACCGTTTCGGACACGTATACACTGAGCCTGTACGCAAGAATATGATGGTGGCAACTTTCCGCCTAAACGATAATCAGGAGTGGATCTATACGGAGGATTTTGACGAGTTGGTCGAATATCCTAATCAGCATAGCACAACACTGGCCAAAGGTACTTTCGTGCAGGGACACTATCCCGAGGGATGGTATGCTTGCACTTCCGGTACACAGATGCCGAGCAGTGTCAACTCCGTGACATGGAAAACATTCAACTATTTCCGTATAGGTGAAGGATCACATACGGGCTCTGGCCTATATAACTTCGGTGAGGGAAACCCTGCCGTCAAGTCCAAGAACTCAACGTATCGTTCCTTGGGTTCACTCACAGATGCAAGTAACCGTTCTATCATGTATGGTGTACTCATCGAGAATAATACCGGTGCACCTATCACATCGCTTGATGTGAACTATACGGGTAAGGTGTGGCGTATAGGATCGGCCGCAACTGCTGTGGATACGCTTGCTTTCTCCTATGTGGTACTTACCATGCCCGCAACGATACGCCAACTGCGCGACCGTACTAAGTTCCTTGGCGATATACGTGCACGCAATGTACCAGCTTTGGATTTCTATACACCCTCTACACTCACTGCCGCTACATCCGGTACCGTGGCATCGCCTGTTACAGGCGAAGACCCTGCTAATCAAACGCACCTGACTGCTACTATCCCTGTGACCATACAACCCGGACAAGTAGTGATGCTGCGTTGGACCGATACTGATGAAGATGGAGCCGATCAGGCATTATCCATTGATGATATAGTAATCAAAGCAACCGTTGAGAATGTTACTGGATTGGAGGACATCATCACCCCGTCGGCTAAGGAGACCTACAAGTATCTCTACGATGGGAAAATTATCATTATTCGTAATAATAAGAAATACGATTTATTCGGTAGACTCATTCGGGGATAAAGGCTCCTGAACGGTCTTATATAATAAATAGATATCGGTATTTATGACTAAAGAACAACGAACACGCCAAGGAGTTTTCTGGGCGGTGACTATCGGCTATGGACTCTTTTATGTATGCCGCTTGAGTATCAATGTGCTGAAAAAAGCCATTGTAGATGATGGTTTCCTGACAGAGTCAGAGTTAGGTATCATCGGCTCAGCTTTGTTTTTCGGCTATGCCGTAGGTAAATTCGTCAACGGCTTTCTTGCAGATAGGGTGAATGTGCGCTATTTCATGTCTGCGGCACTGCTTATATGTGCAATAGTGAATGCGGTGTTAGCGCTTAAGGTGCCTTTCCTCGTCTTTGTCATCCTATGGGCCGTCAATGGCTGGTTCCAATCAGCCGGTGCACCTTGTTCGGTGATATCGCTCAAACGCTGGTTCGGTAATAACGGATTCGGTACAATGTACGGTTTTTGGTCCGCTTCGCATAACATAGGCGAGGCTATCACGTTCATCGTAACCGCTTTCGTAGTGGGAGCGTTGGGATGGCAAATGGGTTTCCTCAGTGCTGCCGGAATGGGACTGCTTGGCGTCGTGATAATCTTGTTGTTGCTCAAACCTTTCCAATCAGGGGAGGAGCAGAATATGACCGAGGAGGAGAAACAGAAAAATATCGGTAAGAAACAACTCATGGTACTTAAGACTCCCATCATTTGGGTACTCGCGCTCTCCTCCGGTTTCATGTACATGGCACGGTATGCAGTGAATAGTTGGGGTATCTTTTATTTCGAGGCGGAGAAAGGCTATTCCGTGGAGAATGCCGCTCTGCTCATCAGTATCAGTTCCGTATTCGGTATCATCGGAACTGTTGGTTCAGGATTGGTATCGGACAAACTCTTTCATGGCGACCGTACACTGATGGCATTCCTAACTTCGGCGATGAACCTCTTCTCCCTAATGCTCTTCCTCTTTGTGCCGGCAGGGTATTATTGGGTCGACATTATCGCCATGGTGCTCTTTGGACTGAGTATAGGAGTACTTATTTGTTTCTTGGGAGGACTGATGGCTGTCGATATTGCTCCCACTGAAGCCGCTGGTGCTACTTTGGGAATTATCGGCATGGCATCCTATGCTGCGGCAGGATTGCAGGATATCGTCAGTGGCTACCTTATCGAAGGTAGAAAAGTGATGGTGGATGGTGTCGCACAATACGACTTCTCCGCTATCCGCCTATTCTGGATAGCTGCGGCTACCGCTTCGCTTGCTCTATTGATTTATATTTACATACATGCTCGTCGTAAGGCGAAAACTAAACAATAACTCTATCATGAAACGACTATTTTTCCTCTTAACCCTGTGCGGTATTATGTCGGCTATGTCGGCTGAGACCTTTACCACTATGTCGTATAATCTGCGCTCATCTGCCAAGAATGAGCAGGATGGTGTTAATAGTTGGGAGAACCGCAAGGAAGCTGCTGTCAAGATGTTGCTCGCCGAGAAACCCGATGTGGTGGGAATGCAGGAGGAGATGCCGGACCAGGAAGCATTCCTTCGCATGAGGTTAGCGGCTGTTTACGATGCTGTGTCTATCAGTCGAGACCCCAATAACCGGTCGGATGAGGCTTGCGCCATATTCTATAATAAGAAGAAGTTTGAATTGGTACGGACCAACACCTTTTGGCTGAGTGAGACACCCAACGTGCCCTCGCGCGGTTGGGACGGTAAATACAAGCGTATCGTCACCTATGTGCACCTGAGGAATATCAAGAGCGGTCAACGCTATTTAGTCTTCAATACCCATCTGGACCATAAGGGGGTAGTGGCGCGTGAGCGTTCGCTCCAACTCATCGCGGATAGCGCCATGGCTATCGGTGCAGATACAGTGCCGATGTTCGTGATGGGTGACCTCAATGTGACCCCCGAAGTGCCGGAATTGCGTCCGATGTGGGAGAACATGTTGCTGGCACAACGTGAAGCACCCTTGACCGATACCTTAGGGACGTTCCATAGCTTCGGACGACGTCTGGGTAAGGAGAAGATAATCGACTATATCTTCTTTCGCAACTGCTCCGCCCTCGAGTTCCGAATCCTGCGTGAGGGATACGGTGTTCCCTACCTGAGTGACCATTATCCCATAGCAGCGACCTTCAGCACTCTCAACGTGAGTCGTGAGGCATATCGTGAGGTAGTGACCTACCACGGTAAGGTGGTGAACAAGCGTGCTAAGCGTCATCACGATTGGGCACGATTGGATTACTATGCTGCTGCCAATGACAGCCTTGCCCAAACCGGAAGCAAACCAAAGGTCATCTTCTACGGCAATAGCATCACACGCAACTGGCAACGTATACATCCTTCCTTCTTCACGGACAACGGTTATCTATGCCGTGGTATAGGCGGACAGACTAGCTCTGAACTGCTCGTGCGTATGCGTCCCGATGTGATTGACCTCCACCCTAAGGCAGTAGTCATCATGTGCGGCGTAAACGATATTGCGCAAAACAACGGCACGATATCCCTCAACAATGTGATGGGGAATATCGTCTCGATGTGCGAACTGGCTAAGGCTAACAAGATATGCCCTATCCTATGCTCGGTGCTACCGGCGCGTTACGCTCGATGGAATCCCTCTGTATACGACATGCCGGAGCAGATACGTACGCTCAACGAGATGATACGCACCTATGCCGCTAAACATAAAATCACCTATGTCGATTACTATAGCGCCATGACTGATAAGGATGGAGGACTACTCCCCGGACTCAGTAAGGACGAGGTACACCCTCTAATGGGGGGATATGCTATCATGGAGCCGATTATTTTGAATGTGTTGAAGAAGGTGAAATAATAGCTGTGTTATGAAAACCAATCTTAGTTCTCAGATCTCTTTGCGTCATGTGTCGCAAAGTCTCTATCGTCCGGATGACGTGTTTGAACAGAGTCGAGTGGCTCGCATGGAGCAAGTGCACACCGTAATCTACGAGTCTGCACGTGTTGGGGCTATGTCTGTAGCAGGACATATAGCGGAGCAAATACGTGAGCGGCAGAAACATTTTCAACCTTATGTAATCTCCTTGGCACCGGGACGCTCTACCCGAGATATATGTGCTGAGTTAGTGCGTAAACATAAGGAGGAAGGACTGAGTTTTAAGAACGTAGTTTTCTTCGACCTCTATGAGTATTATCCTCTGACCGGCAGTACGCTGGGCAATCATGCGCAACTGCGTAATCAATTACTGGATAAGGTGGATATACTCCCTGAGAATATCCACACAATACCCGGGGATATGCCCAAGGAGCAAATCATCACTTTCTGTCATGAATACGAGCGGTCTATCGCAGCTGCCGGTGGTATTGATTTTCTCCTATTAGGAATTGGGCGAAGCGGTAATATAGGCTTTAATGAACCTGGCACGATGTTCAATTCTACCACTCGGTTGGTATTGCTGGACAATAACTCTAAAGAGGACGCCAAGATTATGTTTGGTTCGCTTGAGCAAGTGCCTGTCAGTGCCATCACGATGGGTATTGATACCATCATGCAGGCGAAGGAGTTAATGTTGGTAGCGTGGGGAGAACATAAGTCTGCTATCATACGCGAAGCTATCGAGAAACGTTACGACCCTTCTTGTCCGGCTTCGGCGTTACAGTTACATAAGAATGCACAAGTATTTCTCGATCTGGGGGCTGCAGCCTCGCTCACGAGAATATCTACTCCATGGATGGTGACCTCTTGCGAGTGGGATGACGCTTTGATACGTCGGGCTGTAGTATGGCTGTGTAAGCAAACGAATAAGCCTATCCTCAAACTCACCAACAAAGATTATAATGACTTCGGCTTGAGTGACCTCATCACACGTTTCGAATCGGCATACAATTGTAATATTAAGGTCTTTAATGACCTGCAACATACCATCACCGGATGGCCCGGAGGAAAACCTAACGCAGACGATAGCAATCGTCCTGAACGTGCAAAACCCTATCCCAAGGATGTATTGATATTCTCTCCCCATCCTGACGATGACGTGATATCTATGGGAGGTACGTTTGCACGCTTGGTGAAGCAGGGACATAATGTGCACGTTGCCTACGAGACCAGTGGTTGCATCGCTGTATGTGATGATGAGGTAGTGCGTTTTATGGATTTTATCCGAGGATACGAGAAGATGCACATGCCTGAAAGCATGGTCATTGAGCAGAAGTACAACGAGTATATGCACTTCTTCCGCAACGAAAAAGTAGGCGACCAGGATACACGTGAGATACTCGACCTTAAGGCACTTATACGTCGCGGTGAGGCGACTGCGGCATGTCGGCATATTGGACTTCCGACAGACCATATTCACTTCCTCAATTTGCCCTTCTATGAGACCGGTACTATTAAGAAAGGACCTCTAACTGACAAGGATTGTACTATTGTGCGTACCCTCTTGGAGCAGATTAAACCGCATGAGATGTTTGTGGCAGGCGACTTGGCGGATCCGCATGGCACTCACCGTGTATGTCTGGATGCTATCTTGGCTGCATTGGATGAACTGAAAAATACATCGGCGTGGGAGGAGTGGCTCAAGGATTGCCGTATTTGGATGTATCGAGGTGCATGGATGGAATGGGAAGTCGACCTCATTGAGATGGCAGTACCTATGTCACCGGAGGAGTTGCGCTTCAAACGCAACACGATCCTTAAACATCAAAGCCAAATGGAATCCGCACCTTTTATGGGCAACGACGAACGTCTGTTCTGGCAGCGCGCTGAGGATCGTAATCATGCTACAGCGGAGCTATATGCACAGCTTGGATTAGCCAACTATGAGGCTATCGAGGCTTTTGTGCAATATAAACTCAGTCGTTAGACTATTTCTATTGGGAATCTTTTATAGGGGGTCTACGTCAGCCAGTATACGGATACCACGGCACGTAGGCTCCTGCTCTACATAGTGTATATGCTCTCTTACCAGACGTTTCGCTTCTGACGGCGAAGAGTATGCCTCTATCCGCAGTCGTAACTGACGAATGTGATAGCGTTGAATACGTGCTACGGAGGGGATAATAATGGACGTGGCACGCTCACCAAAAGATTGATGAAGACGTTGTCTAAGTAACTGCGCTCCTATTTCCAATCGGGTAGGGTCAGTGTGCTTCAGTTGTAGTGTGATAAGGCGATAAAAAGGCGGATAATGGAACGTTTTCCTCTCTGCTATCTGTTCATCATACAACTGTTCATAGTCGTGGCTGCGTAAGATGGAGTAGAGCGGGTGTGCTGTATCCCATGTCTGTATGATGACTTCTCCTTCGCTTCCGCTGCGTCCCGCACGACCCGCTACTTGCTCTAAGAGCTGATAGGCACGCTCATAACTACGAAAATCCGGTTGATTGAGGAGATGATCAGCACTCAACACGGCAACCAGCGAGACATCTTGAAAGTGCAAACCCTTGGTAACCATCTGTGTTCCGATGAGTATATCTACATCATGGTTGGCAAAGCGGTCAATGATATCTTGATAATCGTTTTTCCGACGTGTGGTATCAAGGTCCATGCGAGCAACACGAGCCTCTGGGAAGAGTCCTGCCACCTCATCTTCCAGTCGCTCTGTTCCAAAACCACGTATCGTCAACTCTCCTCCACAATACGGACAACGTTCAGGGATGGTTTCATTATACCCACAGTAGTGACAACGTAGCAAATGGTCTCTAAGGTGAACCGTTAGAGCCGCATCGCAGTCCGGACAACGGGGGGGCTTTCCGCAATTGCGACATAAAAGCATCGGAGCGTAACCACGCCTGTTCTGGAAGAGAATAATTTGTTTTTTCTTACCTAATTCTTCACGTATACGTTCAACCAGCGGATCGGAGAAATGACCGTACATCTCCTTGCGGTGGTATTGCCGATTGAGGTCTACCAGGGTGATATGGGGAAGCGCCAAGCCTTGGAAACGGGTAGTGAGATGCACCAATCCATACTTACCTTCCATGGCATTGTAATAGCTCTCTATACTGGGAGTAGCAGTACCCAATAGCACCTTGGCTCCTCCCATACGGGCGATGACGGTAGCTACGGAACGTGCATGATAACGAGGCGCAGGGTCTTGTTGTTTGTAACTGGGTTCGTGTTCTTCATCTACGATGATGAGTCCCACCTTATCCATGGGGAGAAATATACCGCTGCGTGCTGCCACGATGAGTAATGGCATACCGTCGGAACTTAATAGGCGGCGGTACATCTCCATGCGTTGCGCATCACTCACACGGGAGTGATACACAAAGAGCCTGTCCCCGAACATGCGGGCAAGCCGTGATGTCAGTTGGGTCGTCAAGGCTATCTCAGGCACTAAATAGAGCACGCGGTTGCCATGATCTAATTGCTCCTGTATAAGGTGTGTATACACCTCCGTCTTACCGGATGATGTGACACCGTGCAGCAAGACAATATCGTCTTGCTTCCATGCCTTTCGAATACTATCTAATGCTTCTTGCTGAAGGACGGATAGAGTGTGAATAGGCTCGATTTCATCGGCATAATTCGGTAGCTTAACTCGTCGCTTTTGGGTGTTGAGAGAGTATTGTTTGTCCAAGGCCTTGGCGGGCAATGCTGCTGCCATCACTTCGCCGAGTGTGCAGATATAGTATGACGCTATCCATTGCCATAACCTCAGTTGATGCTCGTTGACCATGGGGGTGGAGTCAAGCACTGCTGTCAGCGGACGTATTTTGATATGTGTGTCGAGTGGGGCGTGATGCTCTCCGAGTATGATGCCTACTTGCTCGTTCTTACCCAATGGTACCACAACCCGCATGCCGACATGCGGGGTAGGCTCTCCGTCCGGCACGGCATAAGTATACGTGTCGGCAATGGCCAAAGGTAGTATCACATCAACATACCGCAGGGGATATTCTTATATTAGGAGTTTTGCTCAGCAGCGATTGCTTTCGCATAACAAGTGCGGCATAGGGGTTCATAGCTATCTGTCTCACCTAATAGCACACGTTTCTCACTGGCGACCAATCGGTGACTCACATACGCCAAATCTCCACAATGGACACATATGGCGTGAGTCTTGTATACATCCTCAGCTATCGCCATCAAGGCAGGCATAGGACCGAAAGGCACTCCTTTGAAATCCATGTCCAGACCGGCTACAATGACGCGGATACCGCGGTTGGCAAGTTGTGTACATACGTCTACAATACCCATGTCGAAGAACTGGGCTTCGTCAATGCCTACTACGTCTATATCATCGGCAAGCAGAAGTATATTCTGACTGCTATCCACCGGGGTGGATTGGATTGCGTTGCGGTCGTGACTCACAACTTCCTCAACGCTGTAACGGACGTCGATAGCGGGCTTGAAAATCTCCACTCGTTGCTTAGCGAATTGTGCTCGTTTCATTCGGCGGATCAACTCCTCCGTCTTGCCGGAGAACATACTGCCGCATACTACTTCGATGCCGCCACGGCGGTGAACAGGTCCTTGGGTGTCTCTTTCGGAAAACATGATTGTATCAGTTTGTTTAATTGTTTACTCGTTGCTCTTTCTGATATCTTGTACCATCATCTGGGTGGAGGTAACGCCGTTGAACGTGTTTTCTTCTAATTGATAGCACACATCAACTGGGTTGCCGTTCTGTATATAGAGTGCCATGTCGCCCATGCCAAAGCCGATGCCGGAGATGGCAGCGGTGCGGTCCGTGATGTCAAGGCGCAAGTGCTCACCTTGTTTGCCTACGCGCTTGGTGTAGCGGTTGTTAATTAAGTTGCGCGTGAGGAAAATAGGACGCGGGTTCTGCGGACCGAATGGCTCTAAATGGCGAAGTAACGTACAGAACGTCCGGTCGATATCGCCAAGAGTTATCTCTTGCTCAATACGAATAATAGGTTGACGTTGCTCTGCACGTATATGGGTAGCGACATAGGTCTCAAAACGTTGGCGGAATGCATCAAGATTAGACTCTTGCATACTCAGTCCTGCGGCATAGAGATGACCGCCATAGTTGGTTAGCAGGTCGCGACAACTATCAATAGCTGTGTAGATATCAAATCCGGCTACCGATCGTGCTGAACCGCTGATGATACCGTCTTCACCACGTGTGAGGACGATAGTGGGACGATAGTAGCTCTCAATCAGTCGACTGGCAGCGATACCTACCACACCTTTATGCCACGTCGGAGAATAGACCACGGTAGTATATTTATGGTCATTGTCCGGATCGGCATGCAATAGTGCCAAAGCCTCGTCCGTCGTACGACTATCATAGTCTTTGCGCTCTGCGTTATAGCTGTCAATCTGTTGCGCATACTCTTCTGCCTCCTGTTGACTGTTGGTGATGAGTAGTCTCACGGCATCGGCTCCTGAATGCATACGACCGCTGGCGTTGATACGCGGACCTATCTTGAAGACTAAGTCTTGGATGGTCACTTTCTTATCCGACATGCCTGCTACACGCATTAAACTGCGTAATCCTACGGAGGGCTGGGTATTGATTTGTTGCAATCCGTAGTAGGCGAGTACACGGTTCTCACCCGTGAGGGAAACAACATCGGATGCTATGGACATAGCGAGTAGCGGCATGACTTGTTTAATCTGATGCTCCTTAATGCCGTTACGTAGAGCATAAGCCTGCATGAGTTTGAATCCCACACCACAACCGGATAGGTCTTTGTAGGGGTATGGACAGTCGGCACGTTTCATATTAAGTACCGCTGTGGCTGCCGGTAGACTCTCGCCGGGAGTGTGATGATCGCAGATAATGAAATCTATGCCGCGATGCGTGGCATACTCCACTTTGTCTACCGCTTTTATACCGCAATCCAACGCGATGATGAGGGTACAACCCTGTTGCTGTGCATAGTCTATCCCCTTAAAGGAAATGCCATATCCTTCCGTGTAACGGTCCGGTATATAGAAATCTATTAAATGAGTCTTGATGCGTAGTACAGTGTATACCAATGCCACTGCTGTGGTGCCGTCTACATCATAGTCCCCGTATATGAGGATACGTTCCTTATCACGAATAGCACGTTCCAGGCGCTCTACGGCTCGATCCATATCGCGCATCAACATAGGATCATGTAAATGGGCGAGCGAGGGATGTACATACGCTTTCGCTTCATCTACTGTGGTGATACCTCGATGGACGAGCAGGCGTGTTGCCGCCGGAGAGAGCTTGAGCTCTTTGGCGAGACTTTCCACACGCTCCTCTTGCTCAGGCGTGAGTGACTGTATTTGCCATTGCGCTTGCGTCATGATAGTATCTTGGGGGTTAGGAGTGGAGAGTAAAGGGGTCTGCATCTTTCCACTGAGGCATCACACTGCGGAAATGGTGTAACGCCTCAATGTCAAAAGTGGCAATACGTGTGCCGGATTCATTATCCTTGAGTTCTGCTAATCGGTGCAACCAAGTGTCGTACGCAACCGAGTGACCATTATAATGTATACCCATTCCGTCGTCTCCCACAGGATTGACGGCGGCTATATAACACTGATTCTCAATAGCCCTTGCTACCAATAGTGCATCAAAGTATTGTACACGTGCTTCCGGCCAATTGGCTACAACCAGTAATAGGTCATAGTCACTACCCGAACGGTTACGCGCCCATACTGGGAAACGTACATCGTAACAGATAAGTAGTCGTATCTTGACGCCCATATACTCCCATATGACAGGCTTGTCACCGGGGGTGAAGAAACGATCTTCGCCGCCATGTGCATAGAGGTGACGCTTGTCTACAAAGAGTGGAGTGTCGTTGGGACGCACCATGAACCCACGGTTATAGAGTAGGGTCTGTACTTGCTCACGTTCATTGAGACAGGTGGTGACATCCTCACGGGCAATGAAGGAACCCACGATGGCGACACCGCTGCTGTTACTGAGTCGTTGCAGCCTTTGCAGGGTCATACCGTCGTTGTATTCTGCCAGTTCAGGACGCTCGGTACAAAAGCCGGTCGAGAACATCTCCGGCAACAAAGCAATATCGGCTTTGCTGCGCAGTCGACGGATACGTTGCTCAACAAGTCGTAGATTACCTTCCTTATCTGCCCAAAGTACGGGATATTGTAAGATGGCTATGCGCAGCACGGTAAGATATTATTTTTTCTTGTTGGACGCAGTGGATGTACTTACTGCTTGGGTTTTGGTTTCAGGACGGGCAATAGCTTCGCGCATGGACGTGTCTGCTTGGATGTTTTGCATCCGGTAGTAATCCATGATTCCTAAGTTCCCGTTACGGAATGCCTCTGCCATCGCTTGGGGAACCAATGCTTCTGCTTCAATCACTTTGGCACGGGCTTCCTGTGCTTTGGCTTTCATCTCTTGCTCACTGGCTATGGCCATAGCACGACGCTCTTCGGCTTTGGCTTGGGCGATGTTCTTATCGGCAGTGGCCTGATCCATCTGCAACTGGGCACCAATGTTCTTACCTACATCAATGTCGGCTATATCAATACTGAGTATCTCAAATGCCGTGCCGTCATCCAATCCTTTGCTCAGCACGAGCTTGGATATACTGTCGGGATTCTCTAATACTTGCTTATGGCTTTCTGCCGAACCGATAGACGATACGATACCTTCGCCTACACGAGCCAGCACCGTGTCTTCACCGGCACCTCCCACTAACTGACGGATATTGGCACGTACTGTCACACGGGCTTTGGCAATCAGCTGTATACCGTCTTTGGCAACGGCGGTCACAGGAGGGGTGTCAATCACCTTGGGATTGACCGACATCTGGACGGCTTCAAATACATCTCGTCCGGCAAGATCAATAGCAGTGGCCATCTGAAAGGGCAATTGTATGTTCGCCTTATTTGCACTAACCAGCGCGTGAACAACGCGCTCAATATGCCCTCCTGCCAAATAATGTGCCTCCAAACCGTCACGTTTAACGTCCTGCAATCCTGCTTTATGGGCTTCAATCAGACAATTGACAATCTTGGTGGGGGGCACTTTGCGGATGCGCATAAGAAAAAGTTGCACCAACGAGATACGTACACCGCTTACCTGGGCGTTAATCCATAGCATAAACGGTACGTAATAGAAGAAGACTATCACTGCAAAGCAGATGATAACCAATAATGTGATTTGAAAGATTTCCATGACTTTTAGGTTTTTATTGTTTATATTTTATTTATTTTCGTTATCGGACTTGACGTCATTCTCCTCTGTTTGCTCCAAATGCTCAAGATGTTTGCCTTTGGAGGCTAATTCCACCTTGCCGTCTATGGTGGTGTCCAAACTCATCTTTTGGATAGCACGGCTCTTCAGGAACGCATAGATAGCAATACCGGTGAGGATGATGGCGGCAAATAGTGTGATATGTCCTGCCCAGGGATAAAGCGGAGTGAGCTTCCAGTAGGCCAGACTCACACCTGCTATCAAACTGGCTACACCGCCTACACCGCATAGCCCGACACCCGGAATAAGAAACATCTCTATCACCAGTAATGCCACTCCGAAGAGTACTAATAGGATAACTAATACAAGGTTCATAGCTCAAATTTTAGTTATAATTTTTTTTTCAGTTTGCAAAGATAAGAAATATCTTTGGAATGTGCAAGCAAAAAATTTAATTTGCACGAATCAAAAAAATGTACTACTTTTGCAACCGATTAGACTTTTTTGAGGGGCAAAATACTGTGTTTCTATACCTTATATATATTATATATAGTTCCCTCAGACCGTTAAATACGTTCAAAGAAAAGTGATATATGAGTAAGAATTTAGTGATTGTTGAGTCTCCGGCTAAGGCCAAAACGATTGAAAAGTATCTGGGTAGCGATTATCGTGTGCTTTCGTCTCAGGGGCATATACGGGATATTGAGGGAGTCGGTAAGAATAGTATGGGTATTGATTTTGAACATGGTTATAAGCCTAACTATGTGATTTATCCCCAGAAAGAGCACATCCTTAATGAATTACGTGCTGAGGTGAAGAAAGCGGATACTGTCTGGCTCGCCAGTGATGAGGACCGTGAGGGAGAGGCTATCGCATGGCATTTGCAGGAGGTATTAAATCTCTCTGAAAAGACAACACATCGTATCGTCTTCCACGAGATTACCAAAACGGCAATCCAGCAAGCTATCCTTGAGCCTCGTTCTATTGATTATAATCTGGTCAACGCTCAGCAGGCACGCCGGGTGCTGGACCGAATAGTGGGTTTTGAACTCAGTCCTATTCTTTGGAAGAAAATAGCAACCGGCCTGAGTGCCGGGCGTGTGCAGTCGGTGGCGGTTCGACTCATTGTGGAACGGGAACGCGAGATTGAGGAGTTTCTGCCGGTTTCATCGTATAAGGTGACAGCTGATTTCGTGGGATGCAATCCTGCCGATGCTAGTATCCTGCATACGGAACTGAATCATCGTTTCGATACCAAGGAGCAAGCCGAAGATTTCCTTCGTCAATGTATGCGCTCTACCTTTAAGATATCGTCTATCCAACGTAAACCGGTTCGTCGCAGTCCGGCTCCTCCGTTCACCACTTCGCTTTTGCAGCAAGAAGCTGCACGCAAACTGCATTTTCCGGTGAGCAAGACCATGCGTTTGGCACAGTCTCTCTACGAGGCAGGACATATCACGTATATGCGTACCGACTCTGTGAACCTCTCTTCGCTGGCTATCGCTACGTCCAAACAGGAGGTCATCAACGAGTATGGTGAACGTTACCATCAGGCACGTCAATACCATACGTCCACTAAAGGGGCACAGGAGGCACACGAGGCTATTCGTCCAACCTACATGAATGTGCATTCTTGCGGTGCTAACGAGGATGAACGTGCGCTCTACCAGCTCATCTGGCGTCGTACTCTTGCCTGCCAAATGGCGGATGCAGAGATTGATACGACACGCATAGAGGTAACCATCAGTGATTGCGACTATCTCTTTGTGGCAACAGGAGAGGTGGTGACCTTCGATGGTTTTATGCGCGCTTATGTGCAATCGTCCGATGAAACCGAGGAAACTGAGCAACAAATGTTGCCGCATATGTCCATGGGTGAACCTCTCAAAACAACGCTTACTCAAGCACAACAGACATTCACTAAGGCTCCTTATCGCTATAATGAGGCAACACTGGTGAAGAAGATGGAGGAACTGGGTATCGGTCGTCCGTCTACCTATGCTACAATCATTGAGACAATACAGACACGTAAATATGTGGAACGAGGAAGCGTACAAGGACATAAGCGTGAGTATAATATCATCACTTGTAAGGCAGGTAAGATGACGGACAGGACGAAGTCCGAAATATACGGAGCCGATATGCAGAAGTTGTTACCCACAGACCTTGGACGTCTCACCAATGATTTCCTGGTGGAGCAATTCCCGGACATACTCAGTTACGACTTCACAGCTACTGAGGAGGGTAATCTCGATAAGATTGCTGCCGGAGAAGCCGATTGGGTGAAGACGGTGGATGTTTTCTATAAAACCTTCCATCCGATGCTACAACACGTTCCTTCCGGTAAGATTGCCGGCAGAGATTTGGGTGTGGATCCCAAGACGGGTAAACATGTGCTTGCTAAGATATCTCGCCTTGGACCCTGTGTACAACTGGGTGATGCGGACGATGAGAAACCCGTCTTTGCTTCCCTGCAACGCGGACAGTCTATCTATACCATCACTCTCAGTGAGGCTCTTGAGCTCTTCGATAAGAAATTACCCTATGAACTGGGACAAATGGACGGGCAGGCCATTATCATCGGTGAAGGTAAATACGGACCGTATGTGCATTTCGGTGATAGTTATGTGAGTATCCCCCGTAGTATGGACCCCATGCAGATATCGATGGATGAAGCGCTGCAACTCATTCACCAGAAAGAACAGCAAAGTCTACCGATAGCCGCCTTTGATGATATACAGGTTCTTAATGGGAAATATGGGGCATATATTAAGACGGCAGAGGGTAACTACAAAATACCTCGTTCTACCGATCTGAACTCGTTGACCCGTGAGACATGTCTCCAACTCATTGAAGAGGCAAAAGCAGCTCCCAAAGAATCTCAAAAACGGACTTTTCGGAATAAAAGTAAAAAATAATTTGCAGGATTCAAAAAAAAGCAGTACTTTTGCACCCGCTTTCGGTGGAAAGTACGCTTTTTGCTTCTGCAAATTGCGACGAGAATTCTCGAATATAGGAGATTTATTTCGGGAGTAAAGGAGGGCAGGGTCCCCTGCTTTATGACCATGAAATTAACGAACTATAGAGAGATTCCGAAGCGAACGAAAGTGAGCGAGAAGTAGCGCAGTTGGTAGCGCACCACGTTCGGGACGTGGGGGTCGGGCG
>CAMHEP010000003.1 GCA_946184195.1 uncultured Bacteroidales bacterium
TCCTACCAATAATTTCTTTGAGGCGATGTCACCTATGTGGCACCGCCTCTCTTTTTATTCCTATTTTTATGCAAATATTCACAAAAATGCAGTTTTTTCTTACTTTTTTGCATAAAAACTTGTGATTTTCGAGAAAAAATAGTAACTTTGCACGCTTTTTTGTATCAAAAATCGAAAATGCATAAGGTATAAAGAAGATGAAACGTGTTTCCTTCATAGTGCTACTTCTGCTGTTTGTCTCTGTCCTCAGAGCGCAAACGCTGACTACCTATTCCTGCGATTTTGAGGATCTGCTGGAGGTCTCGCAGTGGCAGATGAATGTGGGTGACCGTGGACCAAGTTGTGCTAACCATTGGTATTGTGGCGCCGCCGGTAGTTTTGGTATGAACTCTACTGCGGGACTTTATGTATCTGGAGGAAAGGATGCGGATACACTATCCAATAACTATGTGAATGCATTGGGAAATCGTATCACCGGTGAATTTGTTACATCCTATCGGTATGTCGACTTGGCTGATGGGCAGTATACCCTCGTATTCGATTGGATGGGCAATGGTACCACCGATGATGCGTTGTATGTCGTATGGATAAATCAGTCAGAGATCACGAACGGGGCAATACGTGCCATCATTTCCAATAATACAGCGGCTGCGGCTCCTGCCTATTGTACGGAAACGTATAAACACAGAGGTGCATCCTCTTGGCGAAGTGTCTCCACGTCTATCAATGTGAGTGGTGGTGAAGGTGGTAATATCGTGGTAGTGTGGTTCACTAAGGCAGGAACAACTCCTATGAATCCGAGTGGAGCTGTGGACAATATATCTATTTTTCAAGGTACATGTGCGGCTCCTACATCGGTAGCATACAATGGAAACACCTCGTCATTGACATGGCAGGGTAATGCTAATTCCTACGATGTGATAATGTATAATGTCAATACCGAGGCGTTATCATCTTTCACAGGTGTTACTACAACGTCAGCTGCATTAGGCACGTTGACCGAAGAGGGTATGTACAATTTCTATGTGCGGTCCGTGCGTGATGAAAATGCACATAGTGAATGGGTCTTTACAAGCAAGTTTGTTTGGATAAAAGGAGCTCGCTGTATAGATATTTTTGATCTTACTCCTGATAATTCAGGTGCAGCCAAGTGCTACTCGGGATCTACGGAGAGTCTCAAGTTAAGTTCTGGTCAGGTGGATTATGGCTATGCAGATGAGCGCTCGCTTCATACGATTCATTATGTGCAAGGTGAAACTGACCCACGTACGGGTAATAGACTCCGTACGATTCCTGAGGGCGAAATCGCATCTATCCGTTTAGGTGGATATTGGGATACTAAGGGAAATATGAGTTCGACGATTGAATATCAATATAATGTACAGGCGGGCGTAAGTGATATTCTCGAACTTAAGTACGCCTCTGTACTCGAATACGCGGACTATCATGGTGAGTCCGAAGAGGCTCGTTTTAAGTTGGAGGTACTCCGTAATGGACAGGTGATTGATGCGTGTGCTCAAGGAGACTTCAAAGCAGGTTTTGGCGAAACTAGTTCATGGCACGTCTACAACTATAAACCAGATGAGGTGATGTATTGGAACGACTGGCAGACGATTGCTGTTAGTTTGCGTAATTATGTCGGACAGACTCTGACGATTCGTCTTACTTCTTATAGTTGTACAGCTACAATCCATAGTGGATATGCATATTTTACTTTAAGTTGTCGTGGCGGTGACTTGCAGGGTATAGCTTGTGGAGACTTCTCTACCGACCACTTCGAGGCGCCGGAAGGATTTAACTACCGTTGGTATCGCGAGGATGACCCGTATATGAATGTTTTGAGTACGGATCGTGTATTTAATATAGATGCAGACGATCCTAATATTTATTTGGTAGATTTGGTATCGCTCACTCGCTCGCAATGCTATTATACCCTTGAGGCTAACCCTAACCCGCGTTTCCCGCAGGCTCGTGGCTCGCTTTTGCGTACCACTACCGGCAATTGCCAACAGACTGCCTATTTCTCGCAGGATAGCCGTGTCGTTCGTATCAATCGCCTAACACGTGACTCATCTTTCGTGGACGAACCCGTCGAGTCGGTTATTTGGAACTTTGGTGATGGCTCAGACCCTGTAGAGTCAATGGATGCAACTGTTTCGCATGTGTTCCCCGCTGAAGGTGGTGAATACGATGTGACGGTGACGGCTACCATGTCGAATGGTATATGCGAGGATACGCATCTCATACATATCTCTCTGCCTGACCTCACATCGCCTGATACACGGGATACAACTCATATATGTGGCGAGGGCATTGATCGCATTGATACCATAGTTCGTACCAATACCCATGGTTGCGAATATATGGAGTTGCACCACTATTACTATCATTCTACCTTTGATACACTCTATGAGGAACGTATGTGCGAAGGTGGACGCTATTTCTTCCCAGGTAATAGACGCTATTATACCCATTCGGTGGATACTGCGCTCAATCTGAAGACGATTTATGGTTGCGATAGTATCATTCGTTTGAAACTGATTGTTGACCCGAAACTCATTGTTGAATATCCGTCTGAAGCACGTGTCTGCCTGGAAGATTCCTATTTTGAGATACCTTATCAGGTCGTCTCCGGAGCAATGGATAGTATCCATGTCTACTTCTCCGAACGCGATTGTGAGCGCGGGTTCCAGCCTGTCTATGCTTTCGCAAATGGCGAAGATATTCGTATCGATATACCCGATAATCTCTATCCCGATAACTATCAGATCCGACTTGAGTTCGGTGGCGAGCGTTGTTTCATGGAGCCGCAGTCGGCTACTCTCATGATGCTCTACAAAACGAACATCCTCTATTGGAATGATGGTTTCATCTCCATTCAGAATGCAGACTATAATGGGGGTAACTTCGAATTCGTGGCATACGAATGGTATCGTAACGGCGTGCGCCTGGAGACCAACCAGTCCTATGTGCCTACTACGGTAGACGATATAGATGCTGTCTTCGAACTGCGCTTAATGCGTCGGAATGAGAACTATTATATTGAGTCCTGTCCTCTCGTCTATAATCCCTATACGGCGGTTGAAGAGGTGTATGCCGGTGGTCTGCCGCTTTATCCTACTTATGTGGAGCGCGGTGGCTCTATAACCGTAGCTGCCGGTGATGGATTCTCTGTCTATTCGGTATTGGGGGCTCGTGTGGCTCGCTATGAGGCATCCGACAGCGAGCGTACTTTCGCCGCTCCTGCACATAATGGGGTATATATAGTTGTTTTTGATTCTAAACAATCGACACAAATCATTGTTCACTAATCGTTACATAGGGTCTCGTCTATATGTCTCAATCATAGTATTGGGCATGCTTTTTAGTACAGTGGCGGTTCGTGCTGCGGGGACATCCCATTTCTTGGGTGTATCTGTCGGTATGGGCACATCCCTTTCCCTCAATGGGGGCGATGCCGTCAAGGTAAAGCCCGGATTTGACGGGCAGGCATCCTTTTCCTATGAGGTGGTGAATAGTGGATTCTTCTTCAATGTCGGTGTGGGGGCTGATTATCAACTCACCCGAGAGGGATTAGCGGGTACGATGGTAGACCAATATGGTCGTGTGGATAAATGGGGAGCACCGATATGGTATCGCTGGATTTATAACGATTATCGGGAAGCACAACATACTCTATATGCTTCGTTACCTATCCAATTGGGGTATATTATTAAGGATCGCGTGTATATAGGGGTTGGAGCTAAGTTCACCCTACCTCTATGGAATCAATACGAAGTGTCCACTCGTCTCTATACCGAGGGTGAATACGTAAATCTAATTGCACCCATTTCACGTAATGTGCCATCCTATGGCTACTACGCCGAGGATGACTATTCCTCCAAAGGAACCTATGTGGGGGCAACAGCGTATGTGTCACCTACTATAGAAGTGGGTGCTCAACTGCCTGTCACACGCAAGGTCTCGTGCCGTATCGGACTCTTTGCCGAATATGCGATACCTTTCCTTGGCTCGCATGAGGTAGTGCCCGCTCTGGTGGACTATTCCTCCGTGGATTTGAATGTACAGACGCAAAACCAAGACAACCTGCGTGAGAATCTTCACTTCGTCTCACTCATGAATGCGGCACTGAATTCCACCTTTATAGAACATGGAGGAGAAAGTCTTTACAAGGGACTGAGTCAAAACTTATCCATCGGGGTGAAAGCGACATTCCGTTTTGATGTGACGAAGAAATCCTATCCTTGCCGTTGTGCGGGACATTATAGAAATAATAGATAATTACTTACCTGCTTATGAAAAGAAATATACTTAGTTTGACCTCTATCGTCTTATGCGCATTGCTTCTTCTTTCGCCGGATATGGCTGCGCAAGCAAGGCGTTCCAATACAAATAATCGCTCAACGTCCAATCGCTCGACTGCCAATCGCAATACGACAGGGCGTAATACTTCTCGTGGCTCTTCTTCCCAGAAGTGGGCTAAGAATAAACTCGACCTCTATCAGATTCACAACTTCTCAATGTGGGGTGGAGCAGGTTATAGCGGATTGGTCAATTCTTACAACAACGACAATGCTTCGAAGTTCATTGGCGGCGGAGGTGGACTGATTGGTGTCGGCTACGAGTGGCACTACAAGAAGTTTATGCTCACCCTGGGTCCCGAGTTCCGTATCTTCTCCTCGCAGGATAATGTGTCCTTCGGCGGTGAGAATCCGTTTGCAGTACCTTTTAAGGAAGGTATGGATATGGAGAAACTACTGCCGGGTCATACGAAATACTACGACTTCGCGAACTTCCGTGAGACCCAGGCGGTAGGTCAGATTATGCTGCCTATCCTCCTCGGTGCTCAGTTTAACGACTTATCCGTACCTATCTATTTCTTGGCAGGTGCCAAGGTTGGGTACACCCTCCTGCATAACTTTACGCAGCGTGCAGATTTAAAAACGACTCTGAATGATCCTTGGGCAGTCGACCCGTCTTGGTATGGTGTGCGTGATTTACGTACCACATCGTACAAAGCTACCGGCAAGAATGATATGGGACTTGATGTGGCTCTCTCGGCAGAGATAGGTGTTAATCTCAATCCTTTCTTTGGCGAAGAGTGGAATGCGAATAACGAGGAACGCAAGCACCCGTGGCATTTGCGTGCGGCCCTCTTCGTGGACTATGGTCTTCCGCTCACAGAGTTAGGAACACCGGCTGATATGGTGGCAGTAGACGAGTCTACTGCTAAGTCTATCTCTCTCCATCAGTCGTATTATGCTACTTCTAAACTTAATTCGCTCCTTGTAGGTGCTAAGTTCACAGCTGTACTCCAACTCACAAAACCCAAACAGATGAAACCGCAGAACCCCTATCTGGTACTGCAACTCATCAACGGACGTACCGGCAAGGCTATGACCGGCAATGATGCGCGGGCAAATGTGGAGATTACCAACCTCAAGAATGGACGCGTCATGAAACGTGTCACGAATGGTAAAGGTATGATCATCCAACGTTCTGCACCGGGTAACTATCAGGTGGCTGTACAGAAAGATGGTTTCTTGCCCTACCAACCCTTTGAGCACGAACTAATCACCGGCGAGAATAACAATCTCAAGCAAAAGATTGATACTACGAAGGTTATCCTCTATCCTGAACCGGTCTTCACCTTTACGGTCAAGAACGAGAAGGATGGCTCGTCGGTACATGCACATATCTCAATTATCGATACCCTTACCGGTTCAACGGTCATGAAGTCCGAGGCTTTACGCGGCTCCGGTTCGATGAAGTTGCCGGTGGGTGACACCTACTATAGCGCTATGGTTGAGGCTAAGGACTATAAGACCCGTATCTTCGCTATTGGTACACAGGGCTTGGATGATATTCATCGTGATTTCTTACTCGAGAAGATTATCCGCAAGCGTACCTTCATCATCCGCAACCTCTTCTTTGCTTCCGACCAAACGGATATCCTTCCTGAGTCGGAGCCGGCGTTGCAAGAGCTATTCGAGTTCCTTAACTCCAATCCGGATATCCGTGTGCGTCTAACCGGTCATACCGACTGGATTGGTACGGACCAAGCCAACCAGATTCTCTCCGAGGGACGTGCCGCCAGTGTGAAACGCTCGATGGTGGAGCGCGGTATTGATGCCGACCGTATCGAGACCCTCGGTCTGGGCGAAAGCCAACCTATTGACACCAACGAGACGGAAACTGGTCGTCAGAATAACCGCCGCGTAGAGTGCACAATCATCTCCGGCGAACTGAGCGAAACCAGCAAATTGGCTGAATAAATATTCAGTTATACAGTAAAATTACAAAAAGTGTAAATAATATTTGTATATGTTTACATTTTTTTGTAATTTTGCACGATTTTGTTACCATTGTGTAACTGATTACTGATGAATGCCTATATTTTTGTCAACCCTAATATTAACTTAAAAATTTTACGCTTATGAGAAAAATTACTCAAAAGTTCCTATTCCTTTTCATAGCACTATGGTGTTTTATGGGAGTGAATACCTTGAGAGCTGAGCAACTCACCATCAATGATGGTAGCTCCACTAATCTCTATGTGCCTATTTATGGTTATTATGCAGACACAAGTGGTAAATCTCAGTTTGTTGTTCCTTCAGGTGATATTGCTGATATCGCCGGTGGTTCGATTTCAGGATTAACATTCTATGCAAATTCTGATTTTGCATTTACTGCAATCTGGGATGTGCGTTTGATGGAGACTGAATCTGCAAGTGTATCAACTGCTTTTTTAGATGTGACATCAGCAACATTAGTGTACACAGGCACTATAACAATTGTTAATCGTGTCGCAAGTATTACATTTGATACTCCTTTTGAGTATTCGGGTGATGCTAATTTGTTAATTGAGATATCGTTGAAGACAACAGGTAATTGTAGTTCAACCTCCGGTCCTTTATGGTATGGTGTGTCTACAGGTACAAGTAGAGGCGGTTCCGGTTATTCCCCAAGTTCTCAATCATTCCTTCCGAAAACAACATTTGAGTATTCTGCGGGATCTACTTCAGCATGTGTAAAACCGGCTAATCTTAGCTTAAATAGTATCACCGCTGATGAGGCTTCTTTCAAGTGGGAAGGTGGCGAAAATGTGTTCCAATGGCAATATCTCTTGAAATCGAAGGGTGAGATTTTGGCTGATGAGGATTGGGAAAATGCAGAATGGGCTGATGATACAGAGGCAGTAATACCCGGTTTGGAGCCTATCAGTGAATATGTCTTCTATGTACGTTCGTATTGCGGTGATGAAGATATATCTCGTCCTGTATCGATTGCGTTTAAAACGCTTTGTGCACCGATTATGTCGATGCCGCAAGTATGGAATTTCGAAAACGCCGTTGCTAATGCATTACCTGATTGTTGGGGTAGATATCCTGCATCAGGCTCACGTCCTTCCGTATATGACAACAATGTCAATGCGCATAGTGGATCGAAATCCTTCTATTTCTATGGAGGCTCAATGCAGAACCCGCAAATGGCAATCTTCCCTGAAATGGAGGGAATAGAGCTGAATACGCTGCAGTTATCCTTATGGTATAAGCATAACTCTGCGGATGCAAGTTACGGAGACTTAGAGGTCGGCTATATTGATGAGGCTGATTCCACGTTCCATAGCATAGCTCTCTTACCGAAAACTACTTCCTATGATTCGGTTGCTATCCTTCTTAGTGAGGTGCCTTCGGATGCTTTCCGTTTGGCTCTTCGTTATGCAGGTGGTACTTCTTCTTATGGTTCGCTGTATGTGGATGATATTGAACTCCAATTTGCACCTGTATGCCCCAACTTGGCAAGTTTAAGTATAAGTAATATAGAGCGTCGTAGCTTGGTTGCAACAATCTCGACTATTTATCAATCTGCTCAAAAAGATTTTGAGATAGTATGCTCTGCTGCTGAAATGAGTGACATCGAGTTGGAGGCTGCCGACAAACTATCGCTCAATGATACCAATGCCATTCGTATCTCCGGTCTTGAGCGTGAGACTCTATACCATATCTATGCTCGTGCCGTATGTGGCGGTGATCATAGTGAGTGGATAACTGCTCAAGCTACCACCTTGGGGTTGGAAGTTTGTGGAGATGAAGTAGCAATTGGCAATGGCTCTTATGACGATTATGGTCCTATTTGCGGATACTATGGTTATGAGCGTAACGGATATATCTTTACTCCGGAAGATGGACTTGTTGCCGGCAAGATTGCGGCATTGGCATGGCAATACTCTACTGTCGCAACGATAGAGACAAAGATATATATTAAGAATACAAATGCAACAACATTTGAAACATCGCTTGTTTGGAACGAACTCATTGCAGATGCTGAATTGGTATTTGATAATTCGATTGCGTTAAAGACAGGATGGAATACCATTAATTTCTCCACTTTGTTTAATTATACAGGTGGTAATATTATGGTGTTAGTGGCATCTAATGCCGGCGGTAGTGGTGGTAAATCGGCAAAGGCATATTATACTCAAGTGTCCGGCGCAACAAATCACTTCTATATCCGCAAGGATAGTAGTATTGATGATGACACAACTCTCTCAAGTTTCAGTACAAAGGGCGTAGACGGAAAACGTCATAACATTAAGTTTGTTACCTGTCACACAGCTGAGGCTTGTCCGGCAATAACCGACCTGTCATATGAACTGATTGGTAGTGGTATTGACGAGGCCGTACTTCGTTGGAATATAGCAGATGCTGATTACCTTAGTGGATTTGATGTGATTCTTAGTGAAACCGAAATTGCTGACTTTGAAGGCGTTGAGCCTACATATGCAAATATTCAAGTTGATTCAATAGATCTTAAGAATCTCTCGGCCTCGACTCATTATTATGCATATGTGCGTGCTATATGCCAAGCAGAAGGGCATGACGAAGGAAACTCTACTTGGGTCGGTGTGGACTTTGAGACATTAGCCGATTGCCCCGCTGTGGTAAATCTTTATGCAGGATTGATTGATAAGAACAAAGCTGAAGTGATGTGGAATCTTGCCTTCGAGGGTCAAGAGAAACACTTCCAATATGTCCTTTCGACCGAGGAACTGGACGATGCAGCACTTGAGGCAGCTTCCCATATTGCCGTTGATGATACTACCTACATTCAGCTTCCTGACCTTGCATACGAGCAGGAATATCATCTCTATGTGGCAAGTGTCTGCGGTTCTGCTCACTCTGCATATAGCCATATTTCCTTTACGACTCTTCCTGTTTGCCAGGCTGTAGATTCCCTTCTGGCTACTCGCGTGGAGCATAACCGTGTAGAACTGACATGGGAAAGCCCCGAGTTCGCTACCGCTGAGCAATGGGAAGTGGGTATCGTTGGTGACGAGGCTTTGGCACAGATTGTCCGTGACCGCCATGCTATCCTCTTTGGACTCAATGCAGAGACTCCGTATCAGGCATATGTCAAGGCTATCTGCTCTGAGACGGAGAGTAGTGCTATTGCTGTGGTTGATTTCACAACAGCGGCACAGCCCGGTGATTGTATATTGATGGGAACAGGAACATCTACTGCTAAGTACCCGTTCACAAATTACAATTATGCATATTCGCAGACTATCTATCCGGCGAGTGAACTTCAAAGTGGTAACATCCTCTCACTTCGCTTACAACGCTCATCGGGTACGGCTCAGTTAGACAATGTTAAAATCTATCTTGGAACTACAGATAAATCCTCTTTTGCTGTAGGTTCATCCAGCTCCTATTCATCGGATTGGGTGGCTGAGGATGATTTAACCCTCGTTTATGATGGAAGTATTGATGCGGCTGAATCAGCTGTCGGTGAAGATGTAATCATTTTGGACGCTCCGTTCGCATACAATGGTCAATCGAATCTTGTATTGGCGGTTTCCCATAAGATAGGAGTTTATGGTAATATCCATAATTACTACTATACCACGGTCTCCAATACTTTCCTCAGTAGAAGTAACGATAACGATGATTCCTATGCAAATTATCCTTCAACTCAGGGCTCGTTGTCTTCTTCTCGTGCAAATATCCAGTTCTGCTTCGAACCGAAGGCTTGCCCTGATGTAACAGCATTGGCTGTTAGCGAGATTACTACATCTTCGGCTAAGATATCGTGGGAGCCTATGGGGGCAGAGATGGCATGGAACGTATTTATCAGTTCTTCTGTCGTTCAGGACTTCAGTGACCTCAGTGCTTACAACGTGATACGTGCTGAATCACTTGGCTTTATATTTGACGAACTCAATGACGACACTGACTACTTTGTCTATGTACAACCTGCTGACTGCGAGGGTGCTGACTTCTCAATGATTAGTTTCCGTACGGTAGCTTCCTGCCTTGTAATGCAAAGTCCTGCTGTTGTAGCTGACTCTATCGCGGCTCATACGGCTCGTGTGACATGGATTGATCCGAACGAGACACCTGCCGGTCAATATACGGTTGCCTATGCTAAGTATGATGACTTCGACCTCAATGGCGAGAATATCTTGACCGTTCAGGTTACGGATACCTTTGCTGACCTATCGGCTCTGCAGGCGGATACCGTTTATCGCTTCGCTGTCATGGCTAATTGCGGTGGCGATGATCCAAGCCGCTATAGTGTTGAGGCGCAGTTCACTACGCTCCAATCTTGCTTCGTTCCCAATACACCGAGCGTACAAGCAGAGAGCATTACGGCTCACGAGGCTCTGGTTTACTGGACTGACAGCCATGATGATGCAGGTTATATCGTAGCATATGGTCCATATGATACCTATGATGTGACGAAACCTGAGACATATCTCACGATGAACGTAACAGATACCTTTGCACTCTTGCAAAACCTCCTTCCTGCTACACGCTATCGTGTTCAGGTCAAGGGTGACTGCTCGGCTGTCGGCGAGGGACAGAGTCGCGGTTGGTCGTATAGTACCAGTGTCACTACGGCTTGTGAGGCTATGAACATGCCCTATGCAGAGAATTTCGAATCTTCGGAAGCATTACTATGCTGGACAGTTGGTAATCGTCAATCTACCTCTTCATCATACATCCCTTATCGCACTATGGACGCAAAAGCCAACGGTAATTATGGATTGTATTTGTATGCTTATAAGTATATCAGTTCGTATTCTTCATCTTACAATACGTATGCTGATAGTGCTTATGCCGTTCTTCCGGATATGGATTTTGGAGTAGACGGAATTGCCGGCTATACGTTGCGTTTCAACGCTAAATCCGCTTCCACCACAAGTAGCTATTATAGCTATTATAAGCATATCTTGGTGGGTGTAGCTGACGATGATGCATTGACTAATTTGACGATTGTGGCAGATTCTACGTTGACCGGACAATTTGCTGAGGTAGAGGTATCGTTTGAGAATTATGTAGGCTCCGGTAGTCGCATTGTCCTGATGGCTATCATCGATCCTGCAAGTACGGCCTCTTCGCTATACGGCCAAATTTATGTGGACGATATCGTTATTTCTCATATCGCTTCTTGTAAGCGTGTGGCAAGTTTGAATGAGCCTACGGATGTTACTGAATCGCAAGCAACCTTCTCTTGGGTAGCCGGCGGTGACGAAGTGGACTTCCAATATGTAGTGGCTTCGGGCAGCCAAGAACCTGATTGGACCAACGCCGTGGATGTCATCGGTGCTAATTCGGTTACTGTCCAGGGACTCTCTGCAAGTACTTCATATGTATTCTATGTACGTGCTAACTGTGGTGACGGTGAGGAGAACAAGAGTGAAGCTCGTAGTATCTCTTTCCGTACAGAGTGCGGAGCTATCGAATTACCTTTCTTCGAGACCTTTGAGAATGGTATTGAGTGCTGGAAACTGATGGATTGTGATAGTGGAACAGGTATAAGCACTGAGCAGAAGCAAGAAGGTGAAAAGAGCTTTAAGTTCCGTTTCAACACTAATCCGCCCCAATATCTTATCTCGCCGGAGTTTATTGCTACTTCGCAGAATGTAGAGGTAGCGTTCTACTATCGCAAGGGAAGCGACAGCTGGAAAGAAACATTCAATGTGGGTTATTCTACTACAACGAACGATATAGATGCCTTTACATGGAGTGATGAGATTACTGCTGTTAATGCTTGGGAAATCTATATCGACACATTGGCAGTCGGAGTGAAGTACGTGGCTATCCGTTACACAGCGAACGACCAGTTGTCTATGTTTATCGATAGCTTCTCGGCTAAGGAAGTATCGGTTACTCCGGGTCCGGCTACAGCTATTGACGAAACTATTATGAAGGGGGAAAATGTTCATAAACTCATCATTCGTGACCACCTCTTCATCATCCGCGATGGTAAGTGGTACGATGCTATGGGACATAAGGTGGAGGCTCAGCGCTAAGCGCTGACCTCACCTCACCTACTTGGTCAAGTGTTTATCATCCTATAGATGATTGATTCTTAAGTAGCAAGGTAGAGACTATAAATTAGAAAGGAGAAGCGGCCAAACGGCTGCTTCTCCTTTTTTTACCCAAAACGCTAATGACCGATTGGGCTTTAAGTCCTAACATAGTCCTAACATTGTCGGGACGTCATCGGGACATGCACAGGCTATGCACAGGCTATTTGAGTGCTTTCATCCACTGTTCCAACAGGCGGTTAAATTCTTCCGCAGACCGAGCAGGTGGATTATCTTCTTTCGTTGCGGCAACGACAGTGAGGTAGAACTTGTGGTAGGTGGCGGGGCGGAAGAGTATGAGGCTATTGCGGTTATCCTGTACCTGCTGTCCGGCATACTCCGCGGGTACATAAACACCCAATCCGACGGTCTCTTTGGCATACTTGACAGTGTCATTCACGGGCCAATCGGTTCCCCAGCTTCCCAATGCAATACCTTTCTCTCCGTTCACGTCCATCCACTCACCGTCTTTCCCCACTTTCTGTACGCCGGTGCATAAGCCTTCAACGGGTTCACTCAACCATACCTCCGCCATCATGTCACGGTGGCCTGCCTTGAGTGTGTACCGCACGGTCATATCGACTTTCTTGCCTTCAACCTGCCATCCCTTGACAGCTATCTCGATGACACCTTTCCCTCGCTTCTGCTCCACTATACGTTCGCTGCGGCTCTCTACAGGCTGTATATGTACCTGTTTGCTGCCGTTCCAGTACTTCACACTGCCTACGCCAACGGTGCCGCTTACACGTAGCACATCGTCGCCATAGTGAGCCGCCAGTTGCTCGTCGCTCGGGTACCAATAGCTGTCCTTTAATTCCATGCGCGGTGTACGCTTGGCATAGACGTCTATCGTCTGCTTCTTGTCGAAATAGATGCGGTATGCCATCTTATCCGACTCCACCGCCACGCCGTGATGGTGCAGACGGTGGTAGGTGTCTACTGTGTCCGGCGCCGTCCACTCGCGGATGGGGACAATATGGCGTACCTGACCTTCTGCCTGGATGACGCGGTAACCCGGCATCGCCGAGTCCTGCGGCGTCACTTTCAGCCACATACTGGTGGCTATATGCGGAGCGCAGCCGGTCATCAAACCGACTGCGCCCAATGCTGCAATAGCTTTCTTTAGTTTGGTCATTTGAAATTGATGTTCTCTACGCTCGGAGCGATAGTCCATACCTCGCCCTTTGCCATTATCTTCACGTTCTCTACATTCAGACCGTTGGTCTGACGAATGACGCAACCCTTATCGCCTTGCATCACGATGTTCTTGAGGTTGACATTCTCAATCTTCATCTCCGGCAGACCATTGAAGTACATGGCTTGCTTAACATCCTTAGCCACGACGTCCTCAATGTATATATTCTTAAATCCGGGAGTCTCTTCCGTAACAGGAGGTATGTCGGCGTTCATCCGGGCAGCTATCTCCTCTTCCGTCTCCTCGCCGGCACCCTTGCCGCCGTAGAAGAGGTCAAAGAGCAATGCCTCGTTCGGGATAGCCCACATATTGATATTGCGGATATAGATATTCTCTACCATACCACCGCGTCCGCGGGTTGACTTGAAGCGCAGTCCTACGTCAGTGCCGAGGAAGAGGCAGTCGTTGACATCTATGTTCTTGATGCCGCCAGACATCTCGCTACCTACAACAAATCCGCCGTGTCCATGGTAAACAGTGCAACCATTCACCACTACGTTCTCGGTAGGTATGCCGCGACGGCGACCATCTTCGTTCTTACCTGATTTCATACAGATGGCATCATCACCTACGTCGAACGAGCAGTGGTCAATCACTACGTTCTTGCAACTCTCTACGTCCACGCCGTCACCATTCTGGCTATACCACGGGTTGCGGACAGTCAGGTTTCTCAGTATCAGGTTCTCGCACATCAGCGGATGCAGGTTCCATGCCGGTGAGTTCTCAAAGCATACACCCTCCAGCAGCACGTTCTTGCAGCCTACGAAATGGAGCATCACGGGACGCAGGAACGAGTGTATCGTCTCCCAGTCGAAGTTCGGGTCATCCGTCTCAGGCACATTCTGATCCTTGCACATAGCGACAGCCATCTTCGAACCCTCATCGGGATACCATATCTTCTCATCCTCGCTCAGCACACCGCCCTTCTGCAGGTGCTTCTTCCATTGCGCTCCGGTCACCTTGGCCTTCTTGAGCGGACGCCAGTAGTCGCCGCTGCCGTTGAAGGTTCCTTCACCCGTGATGGCGATATTCTCTGCGTTCAGTGCCGATAACGGTGACTGGCAACGCTTGGTGTCGACGCCCTCAAACGAGGTATCGTAGATGGGATAGAGGGTGAAATCCGGCGAGAAGAGCACAAAGGCATTGCGGCTCGTATGCAGCCGTACGTTCGATTTCAGCACGATAGGACCGGTCAGGTAGACACCATCGGGTATCAATACCGTACCGCCACCTGCTTCATGGCAAGCATCAATAGCCGCTTGAATGGAGGCGGAGCATAGGCTCTGACCTGTGGCATCTGCGCCGTAACTCAGGATGTTGAAAGTCTTGTCGGGGAAGGACGGCACCTTGACCTTGGGCATCTCGAACGCTGCTGCCTTAGTCAGTGCGTTGATGTCCGATTGACGAGTCTGTTGGTAGGGACTTTGTCCGCAGCAGGCGCTTAGCAGGGCTACTGCCGCCAAAATAGGGAGAATGTTTTTCATTGCTTAGTATATTTACACTATTTGATGGTGCAAAGATACTACTTTTTCCCTAAATAAATGTATACTAATTGGTATTTATCGGGTAAAAATTGCCATCGGGTACTCAATGTGTGTGAGAAAGAGTCCCTCGGCGGGTGCCGATTGTCCGGCGGAACGTCTATCGTGCTCGGCGATGATGCGGGCTAAGTCCTCCTTGGTCTGTTTGCCGCGTCCGATATCGAATAGTGTACCCACTACGGCGCGAACCATATTCCTCAGGAATCGGTCTGCGGTGATGACAAACACTGCCTCATCATAAGTCGCCTTGCCGGTTTCGTCTTTCTTGCCGCACGGATACCATCGTGCCTCGGTGACGGTGCAGTAGGTGGTCTTGACGTCGGTGTGTACGCGGCAGAATGACGCAAAATCGTGTCTGCCCAATAGCAGTTCTGCCGCTTCGTTCATGGCATGATAGTCCAGCCCGGGCGCTACCCGTGTCGCTATCTCTTGACGGAAAGGGTCTTTGTGCTCCGTCACGTGGTACTCGTAGGTCCTTGCCGTAGCGTCAAAGCGGGCATGTGCCTCATCCCTCACGGGAACGATAGCCTGCACGGCGATGTCCGGCGGCAGGAGGTTGTTGAGCCGTCCAACCATATTAGACGGCATATGCTCGCAATCCCAGTGAGCTACCATCTGCCCGGCATGTACGCCGGCATCGGTCCTGCCGGCAAAGGTGAGTGCAGCGCTATGGCGGCTAATAGTGCGGATAGCCTCCTCCAGCACTTGTTGCACCGTGATACCATTGGGCTGGGTCTGTGAACCGTGATAGGCGGTACCTTTATACGAGAAATAGAGGAAATAGCGCATTATCTTCTTCGTTTTTGGCGGTAGCCCATGCGTAGGTTGTGGAACTCAGGCGACAGTTGTGCCTTGACTGCGATAAAGAGACCGAGTCCGCCGATGACTATTGAGCGCAGTATCGAGTCTATCCATATGTGGGTGCTCGGAATATATACCTGCCATAGCTCGTTGATAGCGAACAGCACGATGAACAGACATAGCGTCATCAGTTGGCGTTTGCCGAAAGGCTGCACACGGAGGACGATGCAGCTGATGCTCACCACCAGAGTGTAGTATATCAAGTCGGCTCCTATCGTGGCATAAGCGGCACCGTCCATGCCCAACAGAGGGATGAGTTTGTTATTGAGCAGGATGGCGGACAGAGTCAGCATAGCCGAGTTAAAGAGCGAGAAAGCGTAGTAGCGTGAATAGTTGAGTAGCGGCAGGAAGATACCGAACGTTCCCACCATCAGTTGCCCGATGCCGAGCAGCAGTACCGTCTGCCGTGCCACGGCGTAGGTAGAGCCATTGGGTAGGATATGGAAGATAAGGTCTATGTTGACCCAAATAGCCAATAGGATAAATCCTCCGACGAGCAACAGGTTGTTGCTGACCTGCGAGACCAACCGTTCCATGTCGGGGCGATTGTTTTCTTTGACCGCCACCGATAACTCCGGTTGGGCTATGGCGATGAGTGAGCGGCTAGGAATACTGATCATGACCGCCATGTAGGTAGCAATGGCGAAGATACCGGTATAGTTGAGTCCCATTTGCGCGGTGATGAAGAAGGAGGACAGGGTAGGAGCGAGTACGGATGTGAGTGCCGAGACGATGAGAAAGACGGTATAGAGCATCCACGATCGTACCAACGGTGTGTTCTTGCGTAGGAAGGTTAGATCGGGTCGGAGAGATATATTCCCGAGCCGAACGAGATAGAGTAGGTTGATGAGTGCGGCTATGCCGTAGTTGAGGCATAGCCCCAGGACAAAACCATCCATGGAGAGGATGCGGAAAGCATAGAGCAGGTAAAGGATGAGCATGCCGACCCTGACCCCGATCTCCTTGACAGCCCTCGGCACAACGATGTGCATGAGCACATTGGCATTGGTCTCGAAGACCGTCTGGTAGAGCATGAAGAAAGCGATAGGCAGCACCAGATAGTAGTAGTTGACAAAGAGCGGAGACTTATCGCCAAACCACTGTTGCAGAGGCGTAGCACAGAGGTAGTAGATGAGTGCGAAGATAGCAAATCCGACGAGTGGAATGACGATTGTCCAGAAAAAGAAACCATGATTGGCACTCAACTGTGCGTCCTTCTCCTTGAAATATGGGAAGAAACGTATGATGGAAGACGCGGTACCGAGTTGCGCCAGTCCGACAAAGAGTGTCGCGGCATCAATGAGCACACGTGCTAAACCTATCTCCTCGGTGGTGAGAAATCGAGTGAGGACAAAGAAGGTGGTAATGAAGCCCACCGCGACCCCTAAATAGGTCGCGATGGTACCTCGTATACCTTGTTTAGCAATAACGCCCATTGTGTCGAGTCGTTATGGTTCTATCGTTTTTTTATTTCTCTATACCGAGCAGCTCAACCTCGAAGATGAGTGCAGAATACGGAGGAATAGAACCAGCTTCGCGAGCACCGTAGGCAAGTTCTTGCGGAATAAAGAAGCGGAATTTACTGCCGACGGGCATGAGTTGTACGCCTTCGGTCCATCCGGGGATGACCTGATTGAGTGCGAAGACAATAGGCTCACCGCGGTCCACGCTGCTATCGAAGACGGTACCGTCGATGAGGGTACCATGATAGTGTACCTTCACACGGTCGGTAGCGGCGGGTTTAGCGCCCTTGCCCATGGTGAGCACTTCATATTGGAGTCCGCTCTCGGTTACGTGTACACCCTCTTTGAGTTTGTTGGCCTCCAGGAACTGCTCGCCTTGCTCCTTCACGTTGCCGTATTTAAGGAAGTTGATGGTGGACTGGATATACTGTCCTGCCTGCTCGCCGGTCATGAGTTCGTCAAAGCCGTACATACCGTTGATGAAACCTTGTTTGATAAGCTCGTAGTCGGTAGTGAGCGAGGACTCACCGAGAAGGCCGTTAGCACTTTGCTCCTTGATATTCTTACCAATTTGCTCGCCCATGCCAACCAGTTGCGGGTTCTTAACGCCGGATTTGAGACCTTTGTTGATTTGCTTGATAAGGTCCTTGACCATAGTATGGTCGCTATCGTTCTGGAGGACATACTTGCGTATCTCGTCGCCGTTCATGAGTCCGAAAGCATAGTTGAGACTATCGTTTTCGTTCTTGAGGGTGATTGCCTTGACCTCGGACGGACATTTGCCTGTTTTTGCTTTAGCTGCTTCTGTTTGCTCTTCAGCGGTACGAGAAGCGCGGTAAGCAGTCTGGAAATAGTCGCGTGCGGCATCAGCTTTCATGACGATGGTGTCACCATTGAGTCCGTTAACCAGTCCTTGGAAGAAGACCGGCTCGTTCATTGCCCAGGCTTTGTTGTCAGCCAGACCGGTTTTCTCGCTATGCTTGATAGCCTGACCGATATTTTTGCCGACAGACTCCACCTCGGATAATTCTTCCACTTTGCCGTTGAACCCACGGTCCATAGCATCGATAAACTCGGCGATGACAGCGTCGCTGCTATCTTGCTGCAGGTACATCATCTTGATTTGCGAACCGTTCACCATACCGAGGGCATAGTTCATGGAGTCGCTCTGTCCTGCAAGTTCTACTTTCTTAGCGGTGTAAGTGTTCCCGCATGATATCATTGCCAAGGCGGCAATGACGAGAAAAGACATTTTTTTCATTTTTCAGTTTCTTTTATTAAGGGTTTGTTTTGTTACCACATGGTAGCTCCCGTACCTCTCTGTAACAGGATGCTTATGTTACGTTTATGTTACGTTTATGTTACGTTTAAGCTGGGTATTTACTCTATGCCTAACAATTCTACGGTGAAGATTAGCGCGGCGTAGGGCGGAATGCTGCCCCCGGCACCTTGTGCGCCATATCCCAATTCGTAGGGGATGTAGAGTTTGTACTTACTGCCTACAGACATGAGTTGCAGACCTTCTGTCCAACCTTTGATGACCTGATTGAGGGCAAAAGTGATGGACTGTCCGCGCTTATAACTGCTATCAAAGACCGTGCCATCGATGAGTGTACCCTCGTAATGCACCCGCACCGTGTCGGTAGCTTTGGGTTTCTGACCGAGAGTCTGTTCGATGACCTCGTATTGCAGCCCGCTGGCGGTGGTTTTTACTTCGGGACGTTTGGTGTTCTCGGCGAGGAAACGCTCACCTTCTTCTTTCGCTTTAACGCTTGCCTGCATGACGAAGTCAATACCTTGTTTGAACTCGTCGTAGTTGAGCTCTTTCTGTCCGTATTGCATCAGATATTGTGCTACGGATGTACCTAATTGGAATGATAAACTGTTGTTCATTATGATAGTTGTTTTAAGTATTTTGCGTAATTGGCAATATATTTACCGAGAATGTCGAACTCGAGGTTGACGATTGTTCCCACTTGGAAGAAGCGGAAGTTGGTATTCTCGTGGGTATAGGGTATGATGCACACGCTGACATATCCCTTATCGCCTATGACATCGGGTTCGCAAACGGTAAGGCTGACGCCGTTGATGCAGACGGAGCCTTTGTCGACGCAGAAGTAGCCACGCTCAATCATCTCCGGCGAGGCTTGATATTCAAAGCGATAATACCAGCTGCCATCTGTCTCACGCGCCTCGATACAGCGTGCCGTTTGGTCGACATGTCCTTGTACGATATGTCCGTCCAGTCGTCCGTTGGTGAGCATGCTGCGCTCCACGTTGACGTGGTCGCCCACTTGGAGCAGTCCGAGGTTACTGCGTCGCAGACTCTCCTCCATGACGGTGACAGTATATTCTTTCTTAGCCTTGTCCAACTTGACGACAGTAAGGCATACGCCGTTATGCGCTACCGACTGGTCGATAGTGAGTTCATCGGCAAAGGGACAAGTGAAAGTGAAGTGGATGTTGGTTTGGTCGTGCTCCACAGCAACGACTTTAGCCATTGTTTCTACGATACCTGAAAACATTGAAGTCGAATTTTATAAAGATTACACAATAGACAAAAAGGAGTATGGTACCGAATGCCATCTTCGTCCAATCGGACATCGGAAGAAGATACGGTACGAGATAATAAACCGTCAGAAGTGCGATGATGAGGAGTGTATAGAGTCCGATACGTCGCATGTCGTAGGGTATGGCGAGGTAGTGCTTGCCAATGACATAACTGAGGGTCATGATGATGAAATAGCAAACCGTAGAGCTTGCGGCGGAAGCGATATACCCAATCTTGGGTACGAAAAGCGCCTGTAGCACAAAGGTGATGACTACGCCGAGCAGTGAGAACCACGCCCCCCATTGGGTTCGGTCGGTCAGCTTATACCAGAAAGACAGGTTGAAGTAAATACCTTGGAAGATATAGGTCCACAGCACGATGGGAACGATGATGAGTCCTTCCCAATACCCTGGAGCAATGATGAACTTCAAGAGGTCGAGATAGACGACCATGCCTAATAATATAAGGTAGGAAAAAAGGATATAATACTTCATGGCATCGGCATATGCCTCGACGGACTTGCGGTCCTTGTGCTTGGCGAAGACAAACGGTTCGTAGGCATAACGGAAAGCCTGTGTGAACATCATCATCACCATCGCCACCTTGAAGCACGCGCCGTAGATACCGAGTTGTGTCTGCGCATCCTCTCCGCTATAGAAGAAGGGGAAGAGAATACGGTCGAGCGTCTGGTTCATGATACCGCACACTCCAAGCACGAGCAGCGGCAGCGAGTAACGCAGCATCTGTTTGAGCACCTGCCACGAGAAATGGTACCGTTCTGCTACGACGGTAGGCAGCAAGCATAGGGTCTGAATACCGGTAGCAAGGATATTTGCCACGAAGACATAGCCCACACCGTAGCCCGGGTCGTACCAACTGCTGATGATAGGACTCTGCTGCCAGAGTGGACAGAGTATGAGGAAGAAGATATTAAATCCGATATTGAGGAAGACAAACAGCAGTTTGAGCGCAGCGAAGAGAAGCGGTCGACGCTGATACCGAAGGTATGCAAACGGAATACATGCAAAGGCATCAATAGCCACCGTCACTCCGAGCAAGGAGATAAACTCCCGGTGGTCGGGATAGCCGAGGGCTCGGGCTATCGGTGCGGCAAAGACACAGCATACCAGTCCAAAGATAAAAGACGTGACGAACAGGCAGGTCATCGCTGTGGTATAGACGGTGGCAGCATCTTCGCCCTCTTTGTTGGCAAAGCGGAAGAATCCTGTCTCCATGCCATAGGTAAGGATGACGAGCAGTAAAGCAGTCCACGCATAGAGATTGGTGACTATGCCATAGTCTGCCTGCTGTGCCAGCACATAGGTATAGAGCGGCACCAACAGCCAGTTGAGAAACTTGCCGATAATGGACGAGAGTCCATAGATAGCGGTTTCCTTCGCCAATATCTTCATTTGCGTTGCATTATTCATCCGATTTTCCTTCCACAATAATGACTATCTCCCCTTTAGCGGGATTCTGTTTGTAGTATTCAATGAGTTCGGTGAGTGTCCCGCGTTGGGTGTCTTCAAACTTCTTGCTTATCTCGCGGCTGACGGAAGCACGTCGTTCCGTGCCACATGCTTCAGCGAGTTGTTCCAGCGTCTTCTGCAGCCGGAAGGGCGACTCGTAGATAATGAAAGTATGTGTGAGTTCGCTGAGCCCCCGGAGTCGTGTCTGCCGTCCTTTTTTCTGTGGCAGGAACCCCTCGAAATAGAAACGGTCGCAGGGAAGCGCCGAGTCCACTAAGGCAGGTACAAAAGCCGTAGCTCCTGGGAGACACTGCACCTCCACACCCCTCTCGACACAGGCTCTGACGAGCATGAAGCCGGGATCGCTGATGCCGGGTGTTCCGGCATCGCTGATAAGAGCCACCTGCATGCCGCCACGAATACGCTCTGCCATCTCGTCAGAGGTCTGGTGTTCGTTGAACTTATGGTGACTCTTGAGCGGCGTATGGATGTCGTAGTGCTTGAGTAGCACAGACGAGGTACGCGTATCTTCCGCGAGGATAAGGTCCGACTCTTTGAGGATACGCAGCGCACGGAGAGTGATATCCTCCATGTTGCCCACCGGTGTAGGAACGACGTAAAGCATGTCAGCTGAATCGTCGGTGTAAAACGTTAATAAACAGTTCGTAGGTGGACGATTGCTTGTCCCAATCGAAATGCTTGTCAATATAGGCGAGCGCATCGTCCAACGAGATGAGGTGATCCAGTTCGTCGAGCGTTTTCTGCATCAGTTCTCCGTTTTGCCGGAAGAGTTCGCGTTGGAAGAGGAAACGGTCTCCCAACGAGATAGCTTGACGTATCGTTGTCACGGGTTGCCCGAAGAGACTGGTCTGCTGCGGCTGCGCTTTCTCCTCTTCCACGATAGGTTCGGGCTCTGCGATGGACGGAGCCTCTACCTCCGGCACTTCCGTTACCGGCTCTTCTGCTGCGGGCACCGGCTCCTGTTCGGGTTCTGCGATAGGTTCTGCGATGGGCTCTTCAACAGGCTCTTCAACGGGGGCTGCTGTTTCCGGTTCCTCCGGCTCCTCGTCCTCAACTACTAACTCGACCTCTATTTCGGGTCCTTGTTCATCGTCCTGAGCCGGGATATTGTTCTGCGTGGGCACGACACCTCTTGCCTCTATTGCCTCCAATCGCTCTGCCAGGATGGCAATACGTTGTGCCAGCACGACATCATGTTCGGTGTGTGCAGGTTGAGCCTTCTGCTGCTCGCGGAGTGCAGCCAACTGACTCTCAAGGGCTGTGTTCTTCTCTACGAGCACGGCGTTTTTATCTTCTAAAGCGGCAATGCGAGCTTCGAGACGCTCGAGGTACTCTGCCAGTTTGATGAATTCGTCTTTCATACCTTGTTATTATTATTTAGTTGCATCTTCCAGTTTGCCCATGATGGAGAACATGAATATAGCTGCTAACAGGCAGACACCCACGAATACGCTCCATACAATCCATAGGGGAATGTCGTTCCATAGGTTACCACCGATGCTGACCAGATAATTACCGATAGCAGTGGCGACAAACCATCCACCCATCATCATTCCTTTGTATTTAGGAGGAGCCACCTTGCTCACGAAGGATATACCCATCGGGCTGAGCAGCAACTCTCCGAAGGTGAGGATGAGGTAGGTGAGGATGAGTAGGTTAGCGTTAGCGTAGGTGGGTTCTCCGCTGACTCGTGCCAGTTCTTGTGCGGCAGGAGTAAGCAATCCGATGCTTCCCACTGCCATAACGACGTATGCCAAGGCTGCTACCACCATGCCGTAAGCAATCTTACGCGGAGCGGAAGGCTCTTTGCCTTTGCGGTTGAGAGCGCTGAAGATAGCCATGCTGACGGGTGTGAGAGCGACTACGTAGAAAGGATTGAACTGCTGGAAGATAGGTGCCGAGAGAGTAATGCCTTCGGGACTGATTTGTGTATATTTCCATGCCAATACTCCACATGCAGCCACTACAGCGCCGGCGCTCCATGCTTTCCCCTTGGCTTCATCGCTCTGGAAGAATCCGAATAGTCCATAGACGACCACAACGAGCATGACGAGGTTGACAATATCGAATGCCATAGTCTGTATGCCGGTGGAAACAGGATTGACAAACTCGTCGGCAAAGAATGTGAGGGTGAGTCCGTTCTGGTGGAACGCCATCCAGAAGAAGAGTACAACAGTGAATACGAGGCAGAGTGCGACGATGCGTTTTTTGGTCTGCTCGGGTGTCAGTTCCTCTACAGCGGGTGCGTTGCCGTCTTTGTTGACCTGCTTGACACTATTCTCCGTATGCTTGAACCACGGACGGCAGGCATAGTAGATGATGATACTGAGGATGAGTGATGCGCACGCCACCATGAAGGCGAAGTGGTAACTGTCGTTCACGCTATATCCCAGCGACTGTTGTGCCCATGCCATAATCTTGACGGCAGCAGTGGGTGCGAACATAGCACCGATGTTAATAGCCATATAGAAAAGCGAGAAAGCAGCATCGCGTCGGTCGGCGTATTTGGGGTCGTCGTATAGGTTACCTACCATCACTTGCAGGTTACCCTTGAACATGCCGGTACCGAACGAGATGAGGACGAGAGCCAGTATCATGACGCTCATGGCTACTCCACCGCCACCCAATGGGATGGCTAAGCATACATATCCGAGGAACATGACGACTATACCGATGGTGACACATTTGCCATAGCCAATCTTGTCCGCTATGATACCGCCTATGAGAGGCAGGAAATAGACAAACGCCAGGAAAGTTGCGTAGATTTGTCCGGCAGCCTCGGCGGGCAGTCCGAAGTTAGCGCGCAGGAAAAGCGCAAAGACGGCTAACATGGTGTAGTAGCCGAAACGTTCGCCGGTATTAGCCAGCGCGAGGGCAAAGAGCCCTTTGGGTTGATTCTTGAACATAAGTTTGTATATTTTTTGTTTACGTAGTTACCTGTCAATTATTTCGCACCAATGGTGTTTATCTTCGGCACGACCATACTGGATGTCCTGCAGGGCATGGTATAGACCGGAGAGCACCGGTCCGGGTTGTTCGCTGATGAAGTATGTCTTGCCCTTGTCGGGGTCGAAGACCTTGTCGATGGGCGATATGACACAGGCAGTGCCGCATGCTGCGGCTTCGTGCATCTCGCTCAGTTCCTCCAGCGGGATATGCCGGCGTGTCACTTTATACCCTTTCTCCTTTGCCAGCGTCATCAGACTGTCATTCGTGATACTCGGCAAAATAGCTGAGGAACGAGGAGTCAAGTATTCAATCTCTTTGTACTTGGTACTTTGTCCCTTTGTACCTACTTTGATGCCGATGAAGTTAGCGGCACTACATTCGTCGATATACTTATGTTTGGCTGCGTCCAGGAAGATACAGTCCATGCCCATGGCATGTGCGGCTTCGGTGGCTCGGAAGGAGGCAGCGTAGTTACCTCCGACCTTGAATTGTCCGGTGCCGAAAGGTGCTGCACGGTCTACATGTCTGTTGACGATGAAGGTGGTGCAGTGGAACTTACCCGGGTAATAGGGTCCTATGGGCGAGGGTATGACTACAAACTCGAAGTCTTTTCCGGGTCCGACACCTAAGCGCGGTGTGGTACCGATAAGCAACGGACGGAAATAGAGTGTAGCTCCTGTTTCGTAGGGCGGCAGGTAGTCGATGTTTTTCTCGAGGGCGAGACGTATAGCCTTGCCGAATAGTTCATCCGGCACGGGACACATATAGAGTCCCTCGGCACTGCGGCGCATACGCTCCGCATTGGCTTGCCAGCGGAAGATACGTATCTTGCCGTCCACGCCACGGAACGCCTTCAGTCCTTCAAAAGCCTCTTGACCATACTGCAACACCGTAGCGCTGACATGCAGGTGGAGGTATTTATCCTTGGTGGCGTAAGGTTCTTCCCATACGCCGTTATGACAAGCGGAGCGGACGATATAGTCCGTTTCGGTGTAATGAAATCCCAATGTACTCCAGTCTATAGCCATAGTATTGTCTCCGGTCCGCGTTCAAATAGTTGGTTTAAAATACTTATCTCTGATTGCCATGGATGTTTATCCGTCCATGTCTGTTGTCGCCAGTCGGTAGTTCGTGCGGTCCGGAAGGTGTCGTTAGCTCGACCGACGTTATGTAGTAGTTGCAGTATGGTGGCGTTCAGTTCCTCATTGAGGTCCATCAGCCATGTATATTGTCTCTCGTAGTGCACCCTCAGGTAGTCGGCATAGTAGTCGAAGTAGGGCGTATTGCGGTAGGCACTCTCGATAGCCGTCCAGTGTTGGTGTTGCCAATGAGACTGATAGGTGATGCGGATGTCCTTGGTCAGTTGCTTATGTTCAGCTTTACCCACAGGTACACTCAGCCGTATCACCTCACCCTTGGGGTCGCGTATCAGACATCGGTTGCGGAAAGTCTGTTTCTCGAAGGTCTCCCACTGCTCAATCTCACAGTCGTCGTGCACTAATGCTCCGTAGTAACTGGCTCCGCCTAAATATATCGTCGGCAAAATCCTCATTTGTCTCCTTTCATGCCGAGTCTGTCCCAGCGAATGTGTCCCTTGAACCAAGGTTTGTCTTTCTCCACACTCAGCCATACGAAGACAGGCCGTCCGACGATATGGTCTTCGGGCACGAAGCCCCAGTAGCGGCTGTCGGCACTATTGTGACGGTTGTCGCCTTGCATCCAATAGTAATCCATTAGGAAGGTATATTCCTCGCCGATATGGATAGGCTGATGCTCGTAGGCATCGGCTATACGGCGATATATCCAATAATTATCCGCGGTGATGAGTATCCTGTCGCCCTTGCGGGGGATGTAGATAGGTCCGTAGTTATCGCGTGTCCAGTCGTTGTGTCCGAGGGGATAGACAGCGCCTCCGTTTGTCTCGGATTCTACCTCCATGGCTATGACATGGGGATTCTTGCGCATCTCGTCAGCCATGGCACGGGTGAGCGGCATGTGGTATAAGCCCATGTCGGTGCGATGACGGTCGTCTTTGGAGACACCTAACTTATCAAGGTAAGAGGCACTGAGTATATGTCCGCCGGTGTTGATGAGATAGTTGAGTTGCACACCGTCGCGTGTCGGTTCCATCTCCCATGAGTCCGTAGGGTCAGCGTCTTTGGTGTAAACGATGTTATCCACAATCATGAGGCTGTCTCCGGGTTCTCCGACACAACGTTTGACGTAGTTCTCGCGCCTATCGACCGGTCGGACTACGATATCGCCGAATACATCCTTGCGGTTCTCGACAATGTGCTTGCCGTAGTAATAGCAGAGGGTGTAGTAATCGGGATTCTGCATCTTCGTGCATACCGTGTCCCCGGTGGGGAAATTGAATACCACGATGTCGCCCCTCTCGGGTTTGTCCCAACCCTTGAGACGTTTGTATTCCCATTGCGGATGGTCGATATAACTCTTACCGCCTCCCAGCCATTCGGGGAAGGTGTGCTGCACAAGTGGCATACTGAGCGGCGTATTCGGCACACGTGCACCGTAACTCATCTTGCTCACGAACAGAAAATCACCGACGCGCAGACTCTTCTCGAGGCTGGAGCTGGGAATCTGGTAGTTCTGGAAGAGGTAGAGGTTGATGAAGTATACCGCAATCAGTGCAAAGGCGATAGCGTCTATCCACGAGAAGATGGTGTATAGTGTATTGTTGGCGTGCGGGTTGTCGGTACCGTTCACGGCATCGTCGTGCCATTCGCCGTCTATCCATTGTCCTTTGCCGGGCTTATAACGTTTCCACCAGGAGTAGGGGATGAGCTTCGTGGTGAACATGTCGATGATGAGCGGCAAGACTGCCAGCCATCCCAAGGATGCCCAGTCGCCCCAGGCTACCCATACGACAAAAACAATATATATCGCACTCCAACAAGCAGCTTTTATCCAACCGCTCAGGCTTACTTTACGGATTCGTTGTTGTATATTCATGTCTTATCAATTTACCATTAATTTGTCCTTTGTCACTTTGTCCTTAGCCCGATTTTCTCCGCCGTGATGACGGCACCGAGAGCGAAACCCTCGCGTCCTTTGGCGATGTGGGTGATGATGATGGTGTCTTCGGGACTATCCCATGTCACCACGTGTGTGCCGGGCACTTCTCCCTCGCGGATTGACTCGATGGGTATTCCATTCATTATAATTTGGGAAGCTGATCCATCAGTCGCCTGTTCATTTAGCGGATAGGTATGAACCTTCGCAATCTGATTGGCGATAGCGACGGCTGTTCCTGAGGGAGCGTCCAATTTGTGGATATGGTGCGTCTCGGAGATAGAGGGCGTGTATTGCGGCTGAGTAGCCATTCTCTCGGCTAATAGCTCATTGATGGCGAAGAATATGTTCACTCCGATGGAGAAGTTGCTGCTCCAGCGGAACGGCACGCCCAACTCTTTCGCCAACTGTTCGCAGCCGCTGATGTCCCAGCCTGTCGTACCGCTCACTACGGGTACGCCTTGCTGCAGGGCAGTCCGTACGTTGGCTTCCGCTGTTGTGGGGGTCGAGAATTCAATGGCGACGTCTGCGTCCTGTAGGTCTAAAGTATCGCCGGCATCTATCCGGGCAACTATCTCGTGCCCCCGCTTGAGGGCACAGGCCTCAATCATGTGCCCCATTTTGCCGTATCCTATAATAGCTACTCGCATGTGTCAAAATAATCGTTTATCTGTCTTTGCATAAAAATCCGCGCAAAGATACAAAAAAAAAGCGACATACGCAATAGTTGTCGTTTTTTTTACTTCGTACTTGGTACTTGGTACTTAAAAAAAAGCGCCCTCGCGGACGCTTTTTTTCATTACCATGGGTAATTCTCCCACTCGAGGTGGAAGAGGTAACCGAAGAACGTGGTGTACTTCATCTGGTTGCGGAAGTTCAGTTGGTCCTCGTCCATACGTTCTGGATCCACAGACCGCGCTAACACCTTCTTTTCGGGGACGTCACGGGGACGTCACGGGGACGTCACGCACACGCAGAGGCCTTCCTTCTACACGTCCTGCGAGAGTTCTGACAAAACATATACTTTTTTATGCAGTACGGTGAATTTATTGCATAAAATCATCAATCCAACATAATAAATCCTGCTCGGTAATAGGGCTTGGGATTATTAGGTGGTCGCAAACTGTGTTACAACAATTGGGCGGAATGGTTCTTGGTGTCGACCTTCTCGATGATGCGCACTAAAATGCCCTTCTCGTCGAAGACGAAAGTCTTGCGTAGTGTGCCCATCGATACTTTGCCGTAGTTTTTTTTCTCGCCCCATGCAC
>CAMHEP010000004.1 GCA_946184195.1 uncultured Bacteroidales bacterium
GTCTTATTATATACCCTTATCACTCGTTCCTCATCCAGTCCTTCCATCGGCTGCGGCTGGGTGACGTCGATAACCTCCACGATGAGCATGGCACGCTCCATAGCCTGTCGGCTGCGCTCGATGCCCATGGCTTCGATAGTGTCTTTCGTCTCCCGTATGCCGGCGGTGTCGATGAGCCGGAAGAGTACGCCGTCGAGGATGAGGGTGTCTTCAATGGTGTCGCGCGTCGTGCCGTCTATATCGCTCACGATAGCGCGTTCTTCGCCTACCAGGGCGTTGAGCAAGGTACTCTTACCCGCATTCGTCGCTCCCACAATAGCTACGGTCACACCCTCACGGATGGCTTGTCCTGTCTTGAACGAGTCGGTCAGGCGCTTCAGTTTCTTCTCTATCTCGTCAGCCAGACTCTTCAGTTCGCTTCGGTCGGCGAACTCCAGCTCCTCATGGTCGGCAAAGTCCAGCTCCAACTCCACGAGCGAGGTCAGGTGTAGCAGCCGCTCTCTCAGTGATGCTAATTCGTCGCTCACACCGCCGCGCAGTTGCTTGAGGGCCATGTCGCGTCCTGCCTTAGTACGGGCGGCGATAAGGTCGGCTACTGCTTCGGCCTCACTTAGGTCCATCTTCCCGTTGAGGAAAGCACGTTCGGTGAACTCGCCGGCGCGTGCCGTGCGGCAGCCTGCGTCCACCAAGGCTTGTAGTATCTCCTGTTGGATGAAGAGGCTTCCGTGGCAACTGATCTCCACCGTGTCCTCTCCCGTGAACGAGTGAGGAGCACGCAGCACTGCCACCATCACCTCGTCGATAATCTTTCCTTCTTGTCCCTTTAAGTCTCGGTCACCTTTCACGTCTCGGTCACAGACCGCACCATAAACAACGGTCCCTCCCTTGCTCTCACTCAGTCGTCTGCGTCCTCTGAACAACCCGTCCACGATAGCGATAGCCTCGCTACCGCTCACTCGTATCACGGCTATCCCGCCGATTCCGTAGGGGGTTGATATGGCACATATAGTATCGTTCATCTTGTCATGATTAGCATTCTCCATTCGCCGTTCTCTTGTCTCGCCACCGACTGCAAGCCTGTCTGTTCGGCGGCAGCGACGAGCTGAGCACAGTCGTCCTCGTAGAATCCGCTCAGCCACACCTCTCCGCCTTGACGGAGATAGCGGGCATAGAGAGGCATCTGTTCCATGAGTATATTACGGTGTATGTTACTCAATATCAGGTCGTACTCTCCTTCCGGCGGCACCTTCCCGAGCCGGGCATCCACCGTCACATCGTTGCGCTCGGCATTCAGCCGCGTACTCTCCACGCTCTTCTCATCTATGTCTACTGCCACCACTTGTGCCGCACCTAACCGTGCGGCCACAATCCCGAGTACTCCCGTTCCGCTGCCGTTATCCAGCACATGCCTGCCGTGCATCCATCTCGCCCCGCGGCGTATCATCTCACCGGTGAGCATACTCGTTGTCTCGTGATACCCCGCGCCGAATGCGCAATGCGGCACGATAACTACCGTCCCGTCGTGTACATCCGCCTCATCATCGTGCATCAGTGCACAATCCTCCTCCCCTCCTATCGCTATCTCCCATTCGCCGTGCTCGGCTTCCCATACGGCGTTCCAGTTCTCGTCCGGACACTCGCTCACGCCGACTATCTCCACACCCTCCGTCTCGCTTACCAGACGGTGTAGGGCTGACTCGTCCAGCTGCGACGTCGGCACGTAGGCTTTGTCCTCCTCAAACGAGTCAAAACCTATATCGGCGAGCCGTTGCAGAAAAAGCTCCTGCTGCCACTGCTCACGGAATCTGTATCGGAATGTCGCAACGCTGTACTGCATAGCCTGAAGGTGGTAACGGCAAGAATAAACGGTATCACCAGCGGTTGTAGTGGATGAGCTCCTCGTGATATTTCTCTTTCACCGCAGGCTGCTCTGCCGGCACACCTACCGGCACGATGCACAGCGGCACGATATGTTCTGGCATGCCAAGCAGTTCCTGATAGTATTTCACACGTTCCGAGATGGGGTATATACCGCTCCATACTGCACCTAATCCCATGCCGTGGGCTGCCAGCAGCAGGTTCTCCGTAGCCGCCGACACGTCCTGTGCCCAGTATTCGCGTGCTTCACCCTCTAAAGCCTTGTCCATGTCGCCGCACAGTACGATAGCTACAGCTGCACCGTTGCCGCAACGGCTGGCAGGCACGTCCTCGCCAATCTTATCAAGCAGTTGCTGGTCGCTGATGACTAAGAAAGCCCACGGCTGTTTGTTCACCGCCGACGGAGCCGCCATGGCGGCACGCAGCAACTTCTCTACATCTGCTTGCAGAATCTTCTCGCCTGTGAAATGACGGACGCTCACACGTGTCTGGATGTTCTCCAGAATGATTTGCTCTTTCATGTTTTCTGTCTGTTTGTCTTGGTTTTTGCCCGTGCAACCCATCAGCATCAAGCCCATGGCTGCCATTAGCATAATCTTTTTCATAAAGTGTGGATGATTTAGATGTTCTCTTATAAGTCAAATACCTGACACTGTTTTTTCAGCCCGCAAAATTACAAAAAAAAAACGACATGTGCAAAAAAACTTTCCAACTCCCCTCCCGCCTCCTTTTTTTTCGCTCTTTTTTCCAACCTGTTTTAACCCTTCTTTCCCAAAGGTCACCCAAAGGTCACCCAAAGGTCACCCAAAGGTCACACATAAGTCGCCCATAGGTCTGCCAAAGGTTACCCATAGGTCATAAATACTTTCTGAGAGCTTTCACTACCTACAAAAAAAGCGGCTCCGTAGCCGAAGCCACAGAGCCGTTGTTTGGCATCCCGAAGGATGCGTGTCTTATATTGCCCAAATGGGATTAGAAACGATAACGTACGCTTGCTGCCAACGTCCAATCGAAGAAACTGGTAGTAGAGCTTGTTTTCACCTTTACCTCACCTAAAGCTGTAGTAGCTTTATCCGAGGTACTAAACGCGCCTAAACCGTAGCCGGGACGGAAATCAAAACCAAGGACGATAGGAGCATTGCTTAAACTCAGTTCTAAGCCTGCAACAGCATTGAAACCAAACTTGAATTGAGAGGGGACGTACTCTTCGGTACCTTCTTTAGCACCGGTGATGCTGTTATAGTGATCTATTCGTTGGCTCATAGCCCACCAGAAGTTATGTGCTGCGCCTTTGTCATCCCAATAGTAATTTCCACTGGCACCTGCCTTCATCATACCAAGGCTGATACCACCACCGGCATACCAACTTAGTTTACCGAAGCCAAACTCTTTGATAGCCATCTGATAAACAATGTTCGGATTCAGCTCGAAGGTGAAGTAGTCGTAGCTGGGAGGATTAACAGCACCGGATACGGGGTAAGATGTTGTAGCGCTAACGGGGAATCCGGCTTGACTGGTCCCGTCAATCGTTTGATCAACCTTTGTGGTTTGGGTAAAGTTTTTACCAAAATTACCTAATTTTACACCGAGGTCTGCCTGCAAAGCCAAACCGTCTACGCCAAAGATAAAGCCTTTATACGATACGCCGTACATGTTACCGACAACAGCACCGACGCTGTGTTTGTAGTCCTGTGCATTTGCCATTGCAGCCATACCTAGTACAACTGCTAATGAGAGAAGAATTTTCTTCATAATTTAAATGTTTTAATGGTTTTAGTGAATAGTTTGTTATTTGAGTGTTGTATTTCAACAATCTACATTTCTTAAAAATCGCCACAAAGATACACTTAATTTATAATATATGCAAATATTTTTTGTTATTTTCACTAAAAAACACTACTTTTGTACCTCCAAACGACATAAATCAAGCATGACATACACCGAATCGGTTGATTTTCTTTATTCTCTGCCTACCTTCCACTTGGTCGGCAAGGAGGCGTACAAGCCTGGTTTGCAGACGATGCACGCCCTGATGGATGCCCTCGGGCAGCCCCACCTGCGTTTCCCGGCCATCCACGTGGCAGGAACCAACGGCAAAGGCTCCACTTCCCACCTTCTCGCTGCCTGTCTGCAGGCTGCCGGGCTACGCGTCGGACTATATACCTCGCCACACCTCGTCGACTTCAGCGAGCGCATCCGAATCAACGGCAAGCCGATACCCCGGTCCGCTGTCATCCGTTTCGTGGAACAGGTAGAGCCGCTGATACATCAGGGTGACATCGTTCCCTCTTTTTTCGAAGCCGCTACGGCGATGGCTTTCACCTATTTCGCAGAAGCTCAAGTCGATATCGCCGTCATCGAGGTTGGCTTGGGCGGGCGGCTCGACGCTACCAATATCCTCACACCTATCCTCTCTGTCATCACGAATATCGGGCTTGACCATACGGACCTGTTGGGCGATACTTTACCCAAGATAGCCTTTGAGAAAGCCGGCATCATCAAGCCGCATGTACCTTGTGTCATCGGTGAGACCGACCCCGAGACCATGCCGGTCTTCCTCGCTCGGGCTGAGCAGTGCCACATCCTCGGCGACGGACTCGAGACAACCGACTGCCGCATCTTCTTTGCAGACCAACACCGTTTCTTGGCTCGTCAGCGCGAACGGGTCGCACCCGAATGTGAGCTCCACGGATATTACCAGGAGCACAATCTCCAAACAGCCTATGTCGCCCTCAAGGTATTGAACAGTATAAATGATAAATTTAAAACCACACCTTCGGCAATAGCCGATGGCTTTGCCCATGTCTGCTCCCTCACCGGTCTGCGTGGCCGCTGGGAGACACTGTCGCAAAAACCACTTACCATTTGTGACACCGGCCACAATAGCCACGGCATCCGCTATGTCGTCCGTCAGCTCTCGGACTTGCTCACTCACAAACCCGATGCACAACTCTACTATGTCTGGGGCATGGTGCAGGACAAGGACTACGACGTCGTCTCCCGGATGCTCGACGATTTCTCTGCCGCCTTCCCTAACCATGTACATTTCCTCTTCTGTCAAGCGCACACCAAACGTGCCATACCGGCTCCATTATCCGTCGAAGAGGCTGTCCGACAGGCACAAAAAGAAGCCACCGACAAAGATATCATCTTCATCGGTGGCAGCAATTACGTGGTGGGCGAAGCCCTCACGCTTTTTAATTAACAGCGATTTAGTGGAAGAGGTAGCGAACGCCGATACCGATAGCGCCGGCGTATGCATCCCATGCGAAGGCAGCGCTGCTGCTATTGAAAGCGACACCTAACATCGGGCGGAAATCTACCGATAGTTGCAGCGGGAACCAGAAGTCGTACTCAATACCGATACGACCGACAGCACCAATATATGCGGCATCAAAACCGAAATTGGTACCCAGTCCGCCTCCGACACCGGCATACCAGTGCCATTCACCTTTATTGTCCCAAGGCACAGTCACGTTTCCCGGATCAATCCAATCGTAGGTACACATGGCCTCCAGTCCGCTGAACCCCGGTACTCCGGCTTCCAACTGAACCATGTTACTCTCGCCAAGGGCGTGTTGATAACTAAACTCTACTCCGTAACCGATACGTCCGCCAATGGCACGCGGTTGCGCTACTGCAAAACTGATACTCGCTACTGCCAGCAAGGCAGCAAATAGTACTCTTTTCATTTGTTTTATTTGTTTTTATTTTTTGTTGTTAATGGAACTATTTATATATAGTTGTTTATTTATAGAACGAGTTGTAATAGTCCTTCATCTTCGCATTGGCTGAGCCAATGGTTGAAGTCTTTCCCTACATGCACGGTTCGGTTCTGCGAGGTGAGGGGCACACGTTGCCTGTTCTTCTCGTCTACGAGTTGCACATGTAGTCTCACATGTCCGGGGTTCTCCTCCAGCTGCTCACTCAGCGAATCGGCAAGTCCGTGACTCACATTTTCCATCGGTATACGCAGGGTGATATGGTCTAAATGCTTGTCTTGAGCATCCTTGAGCAGTTCTACCTGCTGGACAACGAACTCATACTCCGCCTCTGCTGTCGGCTTCGGCTTGAACCATTGACGTCCCGCTCCGCGTTGTTGGATAACACCGGTGATATAGACATAGACGTTCGGTTGCAGCAGGGGCGAACAGGTCACAAAAGTCTGCCCGAATAGGGTGAGCCTGTAGCTGCCGTTATAGTCCTCGATGATGTACCGTCCGTAGGGATTGCCTTTCTGCGAGATGAGTTGCTCTGCCGAGGTGACAATACCGCCGAAATGGATGGGCTGATTCTCGTGCGCCGCTATCCACTCGTTCGGATCGATAGCTTCGCTCGTTTCCTCTGCACCTTCCTCTGCTTCCGGGGCAGCGGTTCGGCTATCCGGCGTGCGCCAGCCCTCAAAACGTTGCAACTCCGTGGTGGTCATGTCGCATAGACGCTTCACCTCGAAGGCATATTCATCCAGCGGGTGGGCACTGAGGAAGATACCGATTAGGTTCTTCTCTATGTTAAGTCGCTCGATGGGGTTCATGCGCTCCGCCTTGGGTAGTTCAGGCTTGGTGATTTCTACCGTTGCACCTAAGTCGCCGAACAGACTGTTCTGCTGCTGAGCTTTATCCTGTTGGTAAAGGTTACCGTATCGGATAATCGTATCGAGGACATTCTCTCCCTTGCTGTTGGTGGCAACGAGTTGCTCGCGGTAGATGTCCTCAAAACAGTCGAAGGCACCGCTCAACGCAAGGTTCTCCACCGTCTTCTTGTTGCAACTCTGCAGGTTGACACGCTCCACAAAATCAAAGATATCCTTGTATTTGCCGTTCTTCTCGCGCTCCTGAATGATAGCATCCACAGCGCCGCCTCCTACACCCTTGATACCGCCTAAACCGAAACGGATATCACCCTTGCTGTTGACGGTGAAGTTCAGTTCTGACTCGTTCACGTCCGGCTCCAGTACACTGATTTTCATTGCCTTGCATTCGTCCATGAACTTGGTCACCTCCTTGATGTCGTCCTTGCTCACGGTGAGGTTGGCTGCCATGAACTCAGCGGGATAGTGCGCCTTGAGGTAGGCGGTCTGGTAGGCTACCCAACTATAGCATGCCGCGTGACTCTTATTGAACGCGTAGCTGGCAAATGCTTCCCAGTCGGTCCATATTTTCTCCAGTATCTTCTCGTCGTGACCGTTCTGTTTGCCGCCTGCCATGAACTTACCCTTCAGCTCCTGCAGAATAGCCATCTGTTTCTTACCCATCGCCTTACGGAGTTTGTCACTCTCGCCTCGGGTGAAGTTAGCCAACAATCGGCTCAGCAGCATGACCTGCTCCTGATAGACCGTCACACCGTACGTGTCCTTCAGGTAACGCTCCATCACGGGGATATCATAGGTCACAGGCTCCAAACCCTGCTTGCGCTTGATGAAACTGGGGATATACTGCATCGGTCCCGGACGATAGAGAGCGTTCATCGCAATGAGGTCGCCCATCACTGTCGGACGCAACTCCTTCATGTATTTCTGCATTCCCGCAGACTCAAACTGGAAGACCGCTATCGTGCGTCCTTCCTGGAAGAGACGATACGTCTCAGGGTCGTCAATGGAGATATGGTCGATATCTACATCCTCGCCGCGGGCTTTCTTGATGTTCTTAAGGCATTCCTTGATGATAGTGAGCGTCTTCAGTCCCAAGAAATCCATCTTAATGAGTCCCACGCTCTCCACTACGTGCCCGTCGTATTCCGTGACGAGTACACGTTTACCCAAGTCCTTATCCTCGACACTGCTAAGGGGCGCGAATTTAGTGAGGTCGTCTGCACCGATGATGACGCCGCATGCATGGATGCCTACTTGTCGTATCGTGCCTTCCAACTGGGAGGCATAGTTGAGCATAGAACGTATCTCCGGTTCGCCGCCTGCGTACAATTGCTTGAGCTCAGGCACATACTTATAGCAGTTCTTCAGAGTGACCTTTGGCTTCTTGCCCTTCTCATCCTTGATATTATCGGGAAAACCGCGTACAGGGTCCGGAATGAAACCTTTTATCTCGTTGGCTCTACCCAGCGGAACGCGTTGTACACGGCTCACATCGGCAATAGCCGACTTGGCAGCCATCGCTCCGTAGGTGATGATGTGGGCTACGTGCGTCTCGCCGTATTTCTGACTAACCCAGTCTAATACCTTACCTCGTCCTTCGTCATCGAAGTCGGTGTCTATATCGGGCAAACTGATACGGTCGGGATTGAGGAAACGCTCGAACAGCAAGTCGTATTGCAACGGGTCAAGGTCGGTGATGTGTAGGCAGTATGCCACCACACTTCCTGCCGCACTACCACGACCGGGACCGACACTGACACCCAACTCTTCGCGGGCAGCGCGGATAAAGTCCATCACGATAAGGAAGTAACCGGGGAAACCCATCGTCTTCATCACGTGTAGCTCAAAGAGAATACGCTCCTTCAGCACCTCGTCGTTCTGACAACGCTCCTCGCCATACCGTTTGAGTGCACCCTGACGGGTCAGGTACTCCAGATAATCGGCTTCCAGTTTGATTCGGTAGAGCCGGTCAATGCCTCCTAATTTCTTTACTTTCTTCTTCGCCTCCTCTTCGCTCAGCACTACCTCACCATGTTCGTTGCGGGTGAACTCATCAAAGAGTTGTTGCTCGGTGAATTTCTCACGATACTGCTGTTCGGTGCCGAAATCCTCCGGGATGGGGAACTTAGGCATGATGGGGCCGGAGTCTATATCGTATATCTCCACCTTATCGACAATCTCCTGCGTGTTCTCTAATGCCTCGGGTATATCGCCGAAGATAGCTGCCATCTCGTCCGGCGTCTTCAGCCATTCCTGCTTCGTGTAGTGCAGGCGGTCCTCGTCGTCTACATAGTGGTTCGTGCTCAGACAGATAAGTCTGTCGTGCGCCTCGGCATGCTCCTCCTCAACAAAGTGACTGTCGTTCGTGGCAATCACTTTGATGCCGTATTTCTTAGCTAAAGCGATCAGTACGGGATTGACTTCCCGCTGTTTCTGATAGGTCTTCTGGTCTCCACCGGGTTTCTCTGTCTGATGGCGCTGAAGTTCTATATAATAGTCGTCGCCGAAGATACTCTTAAACCACTGTACCGCTTCTTCTGCCTCACGGTATACCCCTTGTTCAATCAGACTCTCTACATCCTGAACCGCTGCTCCGTTAGTGGATTGGGCAAGCGTACTGTTAGCCTTCAGTATCTTCTGCGGTAACTCACCTCCTAAACAGGCACTCGAGCAGATGATGCCTTCGTGGTAGAGCTCTAATAACTCTTTGTCGATACGGGGCGTATAGTTGAAGGCGTCTTCCATGAAGCCTTGGCTCACTATCTTGCATAGGTTCCTGTAGCCGTGCATGTTCTTGGCGAGCAGGATGAGGTGCCAACCGCTGCGGTCTATGATATAACGTCGCCCCTCACCGCTGACTGCCTCCTCGTTGCTGCGGCTGTGACGCCCTCGACGCGCACAATAAACCTCGCATCCTACGATGGGCTTGAACGGCACAAAACTCTCACCTGCCTTCTCCGACTCCTCCTTGCGCTTGCCGTTCACCTTCTTGCAATAGTCCAGTAGTTCCTTGATACCATACATATTGCCATGGTCGGTCAATGCCACAGCCGGCATACCGACACGTAGACATTTGTCCACGATATCGGTCACCTTGGACATCCCGTCCAATACCGAGTATTGAGAGTGTACATGTAGATGTGTAAAGTTCATAGCGCGAAATTTTCTGCAAAGGTACAACAAAAATTCCGAATGTACAAGATTTATTTTGTAAAAAAAACTATAACACTTACCCCCACAACCATAGAAATCTATCACTCTATCACTAAGGCATTAAGGCATTAAAGCACTCTATCCCCCATAAATAGGATAATTATTTGCATATTTGCGAAAAAACCGCTATCTTTGCAAAAAACTTTTGTCATTATGGCACTACAATCTACAGAATTATTACGTGCCTCCCATAGTTGGGACGGCGCCACATTACCGGCTTACCCTTCTGCTCCGGCGGAATTGGTGGCTAATCGTATGGTCTTCCCCGTTGGCGAAAAGACGGGATGGCATCATCACACGGTTATTAACTTTGGTATTGTCGAGCAGGGCGATTTGACCATCGTGTGCCAAGACGGCAGCGAACACACTTTTCATCAGGGTGAAGCGTTGGTGGAGGTTGTCGGCACTATCCACAGAGGGGAGAATAGGGGAACGAAACCCGTGATTCTCAATATGTTCTATGCCTCTACACCGGGCGTGGACATCACTGTCCAACATCCGGAACTGGGATAACCTGTAGTCCTCCGACTAATCCGACTTGTTAGACTCATTCGATAGGTTCAATTTGTCTGACCACGAAAAAAACGCTCCAATCGGCGTTTTTTTTTTGCAGGTGTGCTTTTTTTTTACTACCTTTGCACGCATAATTGATTAAAGTGGTTATGGATATATCGGTTATAGTTCCCCTCTATAATGAGGCGGAGAGTCTGCCCAAACTATACGAATGGATAGAGCGGGTGATGAACGAGAATGGTTTCTCCTATGAGGTTATTTTTGTGAACGACGGCTCTACGGATGACTCTTGGCGAGTGATTGAGCAACTCAAGTCGCTCTCGGGGCAACAGATGCGCCGGGGATTGGTTCGTGGCATCTGTTTCCGTCGTAATTATGGTAAGTCAGCTGCCCTTTATTGTGGCTTCAGGGCGGCTGAGGGAGAGGTGGTCATTACTATGGATGCCGACCTGCAGGATTCGCCGGACGAGATACCCGCTCTCTATAAGATGATTACCGAGGAAGGATACGACCTCGTCAGCGGATGGAAACAGAAACGCTATGACAACGCACTGACCAAGAATCTGCCCAGTAAACTGTTCAACGCCACGGCACGACGCGTGACAGGGATACACCTGCATGACATGAATTGCGGACTCAAGGCATATCGCCGCGAGGTGGTTAAGAATATAGAGGTGTTCAGCGAGATGCACCGGTATATCCCCTATCTCGCCAAGAATGCCGGATTTACCAAGATTGGTGAGAAAGTGGTGCAACACCGAAAACGCGAGTTTGGATCCTCTAAGTTCGGCATGAGCCGCTTCGTCAACGGCTATCTGGACCTTATGACGCTGTGGTTCCTTAATAAGTTTGGTAAGCAACCTATGCACTTCTTCGGACTCGTGGGCAGTCTTATGTTCTTCATCGGCTTTGTCGCTATATGTGTGGTGGGAGGTATGAAGCTCTATGCATTGCATCATGGCGTACATGCCATGCTCGTAGGTGTCAACCCCTATTTCCATATTTCTATTTTGATGATGATACTGGGCTGTATGCTCTTCCTCGCAGGCTTCCTCGGAGAACTCATCATTCGCAACTCACCCTCACGTAACGACTATCTCATTAGTAAGGAAATCTGATGGCACATAGTTATTCCGACTTACGTAAATTGCGCGACGACATCGAGCGTCCGCTCGTGAATGGACTCATCTACGAAGCCCTGCCTAATTTGCGTCGGTGGGCGATGGAGTCGGACTACGAACGATACGATGATAGGTTGAGGTCGATAGAGGATAACTACAACTATATCTTCCAACACTACTTGGCGGGCGATGACCCGGAACACGACGCACTGGTAGACAACCTCATTAGGCAGGCTCTAATCATTCTCGATGAGTTGTACGTCGATTTGCTCTATAAATACGACCTGCTGCCTGCTACTGAACACTATGACCCGCAAACGCCTCTCACTTACGCACACTATTTCAACTATTGTCTGCGTCCGACAGATGAGGACAAGCAGGTTATTCGCGATATCCTATCTGACCCGCAACCTTCTATGCTTGCCATGTGCGTAAGCAGTGGTGTCGCGGAATGCCTTGATATCGTCTGGAACGAGGAACTGATGCTCATGCTCATCGAGGCGATCGAGAACCCCAACGACCAGATATCGTTCCAATGTATGTCCTTAGTACTCGGACTACTCATTGATTACGATGACCGTATCGACTTTTTCCACAACGTGCAGCAGACCTTCTGGGATAAGGTACAGGACGACCTCTCAAGACCGATGATTTTCCTTCGGATGATGGTCGAGAGCGTGGAAGAGTTCGATCACAAAACACTCTCGCAGGATATGCAGGCTAAGATATACGAGGAACTGCCTGACGAGGTCAGACAGATGCTGAGTGAGAAAAATGCCGACAATCCCCGGCAGGCACTGAGCGACATGCTCAATGAACAGTCTGCCTACAAGGCAAGCGAGGAACATATGCGACGCGTACAAAACCTCCCCGGTACATGGCTCTACGAGGCGGTGGTGGGCTCCGATGAAGAGCAATTACGGGATATGGAGATGCGATACCTCAAGTCCGGCTCTATGGAACTCATGTGGCATCGGTTGGATGAGGCTGAGCAGATGCTCAAGCAGCGCCTCCGTAAACGAATGGCTACCCAACACCCTACCGATGCGCAGAAAAGACTCATCGCTATCGACCTCATGAACTACGGACATTGCTGCTACGTGAATGGCGACAGAGCTATGGCATACGAGAACTATCGGCAGGCTATCGCTTGGATAGGCGAGGTACGCGAGTTCTTTGAGCGTTTCCACGAGGATAGACCGCACCTCATAGAGGCAGGACTGACAGAAAATCAGCTATTCTTAATGGAAGACCATCTGATACGTTACGGTATGCAGGTGGAAAAGAAGACTGAAACTAAAAAGCCACTCCCAAACCGGCGTCAATAAACTCGGCACGCACACCGTGAGTCTTCAGTCCCAATTGGACGAAAAGGTGCTCCAGCACGTGATATTTCAGCACAAACTGCATGTATAACCAGCCGTCCTGATAATTGCTGGCTTTTGTAAAATCGTATTGATAGAAGATACCGCGACTGAGCGGCGTGCCCGCTTGGTCTGCAGCTTTGGCTACGTCTTTCGGCTCTAAGTTCTTTACGGGGTCGTATAGGTAGAATCCTACGTGTATACCGGCAGTCAGCCTACCGATAATAAGTTCCGGCTGCATGCTTAATCCTATGCGGAAACAGTTCCATACATTGCTCTCTTTCAGGTACGTCTTGCCGAAATGGGTGATGGGCGCATCGGGGTTCTGCTTGCTATATTCTGCATTCACGGCGCTATAATAGCCGTCGTAGAAAGCATCTACGCCTCCTCCGATGCGGAAGATACTCAGCGGCACCCAGTAGGCGGCAGCCTTCAGACTCGCAGCACCGAAGAAAAGTTGCCCGTTGCGGTTGTCTCCATAATAGTTCTGCTTGATACCGCCCGTCGCACTCACCTCTACCGCCCATGGCTTGTCTACGTCCTCGTAAAGCCGATGGGGTACACGCGTCTTAGGAGGACGGTAGCCGAAATGCTTAGCGTACATGTTGTAGATACCGGGCGTGAAACGTACACCCACCGAGGCGGAAGCCATGTTATACCCGCTATTAGGATGCATAACACTACCGTTGCTCACGTGAGTCCAGCCTCCGTTCACCGTGATATCCCAACCGTAAGTGATGGGGAAGTCCATATAGAGCTCCAGTCCCAGATAGGCGTTCACTACACTACCGATCGACCAGTTCGCTACACCCTCCGCCTTGGTGTAAGGAGCGATATTGGCGGGTAGGGTATTGCGGTACGTCTTGGTGGCGAAAGCTAATCCCACTGCGGGACGAATACCGATGACAAAGTGTTTACTTGTATAGAAAGGGAAATTGATATAGCCGTACGTCCCGATGACATAGCCGAGCATCTTGTCATTGCCCATATGGAGCACCTTGGCGGCTACGCCTATCGAAGCGTTATTCCATTGCTGCAGACAGTTCCAACGACCCGTGGGAAGGAACTCCACGGCTACCTCGCCGCCCAATGGCATACGCCCTATCCACTGATCCACCTTGTCGTCCTTAATGAGCATCGCACCCACGCCGCTCACCCTATAAGCCAGCTCATAATGGGGCAGCCCTACATACCGGTTGGAACGACGGATGGGCATGTCGTCAGCTAAGAGAGAAAAAGGAATACTCATTAGGAGCACAAGGCAGATAATATGAAATAGAGTGCGTTGCATTTCCGATGCAAAGGTACTGCATTTTTATGGCATATGCAAGTAAAAATGCTGTTTTGTGCATTTTTTTCTGTTGATTTAGTTGCCACCTATATTTTCGACGAAGCGAACGCTTGTTATGTGGAAAAATGGACACCCTTAATGTTAGTTTGCGTAAAAAAATGACCTAAAAAAGTTAGTTTGCGTAAAAAAATACGCGTGCGTATTGCGTAGATGCATTACTTTTTATAATTTTGTGCGATTCTTTTTATAATTAAACTAACTAATATGTTTAACTAAAAACAAAACATTATGAGAAAATTATTTTCATTTCTTCTCGCCCTCACAGCCAGCATAGGGATGATGTGGGCGGAGACGGTAGAGGTTAAACTCTACAAAAGTGAATTCACATCTTCCGGAGTTACGAAGGAGGGAGTGACTTTGGCTCTGTCGAGCGGAAGTATGACTTCTAGCGACGTAATTGCAATGAGTGGTTCTTTCGAATTCTCAACATCGCTTGGGAAATTTACCGGTATTACCATCGAAACAGACGCTAATATTATGGAAATTTATGAAGGCGCATTTACCAGTGCCGGTTGGCCTACAGGTGACAACTTGGGAACATCAGCAGTTTGGACAGGTAAGTCCGAAACAGTTCTTATCAGTTGTGAGGTTGCCGGTATGGATAATATAACAATTACCTGCACAATTGAACCGACTCAGGCACCGGCTTCTCCTCTTCAGGTGACCGAATTTGAAGTTCCTGGTTCATGGAATGGTGATTATTATACCCACCCAACGGCTTCTGATTTCCCGGGTTTTGTGGCTGCTTCCGCTGAAGAAGCACAAGCATGGAGCGGCGCTCCGGCAAGCGGCTCGTCCTATTTGATTTACGCATTTGAAGATGATGAAGCGAAAGTATGTCACTTTGAGGACGGAGTCTTCTCTGGATTGGGGGCCAGTGCTGATCGTGACGATATTTATTTCCGCTTCGAACAAGGCTATCAAATCTACTACACCGGTACGGCGCCGGTTTACACCTTGCTGACGACTATCACGTTGCAATTGGAAAATAGTCAACACGTGGAGAACCACACGAATCCGAATGTGGCTTCAATCGGCAAATCGTGCAATGTAACTTCCGCTCAATATGCCGATTATATTGCATGGAAAACCGGTCCGTGGAGTTCCGGCGAAATGCTTTTAGTGATGCCTAAAGCAGGCTATACCATTACCAAAGTGGTATTTACGCGCGATAATCCTTCCAATAAAGTGACTGTTTATAGTGCGCCGTTTACGGCATCTGTGACGAATGATGACATTATCTCCAAAATTGAGGTCTATGGTGAAGCAGAAACTCCTGCCGCTCCGGTTGTAGTTGCGTCCTGGACGAGCAACGAATGTGATGTGGTACTGACGAACGATGGTAAACTGACGGTTAGCAAGAATGAATATGATGGCGAAATGGAGGATATGAATAGCTATCAGTCCTCGAAATGGAGATGTTTTAGCGACCTGATCACCTCTGTTGAGATACAGGAAGGGGTGACCAAGATAGGCAATTATGCGTTCTATAACATGCAAAATATCAGCTCGATTTCACTCCCTAATACGCTACTTTCTATTGGTGACGGCGCATTCTTTGATTGTCCTATAACCGGTAATGTTGTTATTCCGGAGAATGTGCAAACGATTGGTTCAAATGCTTTCGCCATGATAGGTCAATCGGCATCGACTGTTTCTATTCCTGCTTCTGTAACCAATATAGGACAGTGGGCTTTCCAGAACAAATCAACGGAAAATATCACAAGCACCAATGTCATCACTGCCATTAATGTGGATGCTGCTAACACTAATTATTGCTCCGTAGATGGTATCTTGTATAGCAAAGACATGACGACGCTGATTGCTTATCCTGCCGGAAAGACCGCAACCGAATATGTGATTCCTTCTACCGTGACGGAAATCAAGTCTCGTGCACTGTATAGTTGTGTTTATATCACGACCCTCACTATCCCTGCAGGAACCTCGTTAGTCGAATATGACGGTTACGCAGGTATGGCTTTCTCCGGTTGTTATGGCCTGACAGATATTTATAACAATGCAACGACTCCGCAAACGATATCCTCTGTGCTTTCTTGGCAGGATGCAGGTCAAAGCTCCATCAACTTGTATATTCCTTCAGGAACTCGCGCAGCCTATGAGGCAGCGGATGGTTGGAAAGATCTGAATATCATTGATTCAACACCGGCTCCGACGGATGAACAAGTCGCAACCAACGAAGACCCGCATAACCCTGCTATTTATTACTCCACCTTCTACCACAGCACCCAGAAGTATCAGCTGCCTAACGACGGTACGGAGGCATACGTGGCAGACCTCAGCGGTACGGACTTGCTGCTCACTAAGATTGCCGAGGGCGATGACGTGCTGCCTAACGATGTGGCTGTCATTCTCAAGGCGCCCGGCACCTCTGTCACCCTCACTCCCACTGACGCCGCTGCCGTGGCTGTCAGCGCTGCCAACAGCCTGCAAGGTGTGGATGTCGAGACACAGGTATCGGATGTCGTTACCGGCACCTGCTATGTGCTGAGCGGTAACCAGACCAACGGCGTCGGATTCTTTAAGTATTCGGCTTCCAAGATACTCCAAGCCCACAAGGCTTACGTGGACGTACCGGGCAGCAGCCCTGCTCCCAGTCTGCGCTTTGTCTTCAACGCCGCACAAAACGCTACCGGCGTGGAGAACGTATCCGCTAAGATTGGCGGATCTGAAAAGGTCATCGAGGACGGTGTGCTCTATATCCTCCATGATGGTGTGAAATACAATGCGCAAGGACAAAGAAGTAGTTTAAGATAGTTTGAGATAGTTTGAGCGGCAAGCCGCTTGGTTTAAGGTAGTTTAAGATAGTTGAACCTCAAACAACACTAAACTACTTTAAACCACTCTAAACAACATCAAACAAAGTACATAAAACTGTTAAGATTATGAAAAAAGCATATTTTCAACCCGAGATAGAGGTGATGTCTCTCATCACCACCACCTTGATGCAATCCGGAGCCTCTGAAATGGGCTTATTCGGCGAAGAAGCCGCTGTGCAGTGGTAAGAAAAGCCACTAAAAGACCGCGGCTGAGCCGCTGAAAGACCCTTTCACTGAAAGATTGGCGCGAAGCGCCTGAAAGAAGATTTCTTGAACACTGTGGTCTAAAAAAAATCGGCACACTATTGCGTGTGTCGATTTTTTTTACTATCTTTGCAGCCGATTATGTACTTCGCCCTTGGGGCGCATCTGATTATGGAAAACGAAAAACAACAGCTCGTGGACGAGCTCAAAGCACTGTTGGACCAAAACGTGGCCGACATTAAGGATCAAGTAGATAACCTCAAAACGCAGTTCTATCGTCTTTATCATGAGGAACAGGCTGCTCTCAAACAGGCTGCCGAGCAAGCGGCTCAGGCTGCCGGAGAGACATTGGAGAACTGGCAACCCGTACGCGACGAACTGGAGATACAGTTCACCGAACTCCTTAATGTGTACAAACAAAAACGTGCCGAGTTGGCTAAAAAGACTGCCGAAGAGCAGGAACAGAACCTGCTGCGCAAGGAGAATATCCTGGAACAGATGCGCGAGATGGCTCAGGCTGAGACTGCCGATGTGATGGGGAATTTACAGAAGATGCGTGACCTCCAAGCCGAGTGGAAAACGATAGGTCCTGTGCCCGCTCCTAAGGCTAACGATATATGGAAACAATATCAGCAATATCAGGAGCAATTCTACGACTTGGTGAAAATCAATATCGAGCTGCGTGACCTCGACTTTAAGAAGAACCTCGAGATGAAGACCTTACTCTGCGAGGCTGCTGAGAAACTGCAAGAGAACGAGAACGTGATGGAGGCGGCACGTGCTCTGCAGCAACTTCACGATGAGTGGAAAGAGATAGGTCCCGTGGCTCGGGAACTGAGAGAGGACCTATGGAATCGTTTCAAACAGGCAAGCAGTGTCGTTAATAAGAAACACCAAGCCTATTTCGACGCACTCCACGAGAAGGAGAACGAGAATCTGGAGAAGAAACAAACGCTTATTGAGCAACTCAAACAGATAGACTTCGCTGCCTTCAAGACCAACAAGCAGTGGGAAGATGCTTCTGCTAAGGTGCAAGAAATACAGAACGAATGGCGCAAGATTGGCTTCGCTCCCAAGAAACAAAATCAATCCATCTACGAGGAATATCGTCGTTTGACGGATGGCTTCTTTAAGGCCAAGACCGCCTATTACAAGGAACTGCGTGATGTGCTCGGCGAAAACCTCAAGCGTAAACGCGCGCTCGTGGAACAGGCTGAGGCTCTCCGCGAGAGCGAAGAGTGGCAACAGACAACCGAGGCTCTCATCGCTCTGCAGAAGGAGTGGAAAGAGATAGGTCCGGTTGCACGCAAATATTCCGATGAGTTATGGACACGCTTCACGGCGGCATGTGACGCTTTCTTCGAGAAAAAGCGTGAGTCCACCAAAAACGCTCGTCAAGAGGGACGCAAGGCACGACTCGAAAAGACCATCGCTGATGGTGACCGCAATAAACTCATCCGTATGTATGAAACTCTCCAACAGGAGATTAAAACGGCTGAAAACAATATACTCTTCTTCACCGGTAAATCCAAGTCGGCTAACAAATTGGTGGACGACATGCAGAAGAAGATTGACGCGCTCAAGAAACAACTCTCTGAACTCGAGGAGCGTATCAATGCCATTGATGCTAACAACTAACCCATGGCACAACTTATTCATTACCGGAACGTTCGTATTCAGCAGGCGGAGCAGATTGTGCTGCATGATGTGAACTTATCGGTGGAGTCCGGCGAGTTCATCTATCTGCTCGGTAAGGTGGGAAGCGGTAAATCCAGTTTCCTCAAGACGCTTTATGGAGCGCTCGACATAGCCGCTGCCGATGAGGCTCGCGTGCTGGGCGAGGACATGCTACGTATACGTCGCTCTAAATTGCCGTACCTGCGTCGACGCATAGGCGTCGTCTTTCAGGACTTTCGACTCCTGACCGACCGCTCGGTGGAGGATAACCTGATGTTCGCACTTCAAGCTACCGGATGGTCGAGCAAGAAACTGATGCACGACCATATACGTGAGATACTTCAGCAAGTAGGTATGGACACCAAGGCATATAAGATGCCTCATCAGTTGAGTGGGGGCGAACAGCAGCGTGTCGTCATCGCACGGGCTTTGCTCAACTCGCCGGAACTCATCCTGGCGGACGAACCGACGGGGAACCTCGACCCTGAGACAGGACACGAGATTATGGACCTCATCTATTCGCTGTCCAAAGCCGGAATGGCGGTGCTCATCTCTACGCACAACCTGCAGTGGCCCGAGCAGTATCCCGGACGTACACTACATTTCGGCGAAGGCGTGATACGCGAAGATTAAATACGGAGAATACGCAAATCGTGGAACTTCCAATTTATTTAGTGGGATATATGGGTGCCGGCAAGACTACTGCCGGACGTATGCTTGCCGATAAACTCGGCTGGTATTTCGTGGACTTGGACGATGCTTTCCTTCAAATCCACGGTATGACTACTGCTGAATATATACGCAGCTACGGACTGGAGACCTTTAGACGTTTGGAGAAAGATGTGGTAGAACGCTTGAGTGAACTGCCTTACGAGAAGGTTATCTACGCCACCGGAGGCGGCTATCCATGCTGGGAGGATAATATGGAGTGTCTCAAGGAACTGGGAACCAGTATCTATATACGTTGGCAGCCTCACCATCTGGCAGAACGCCTCCTGCTTACCGACCTTAGTCTCAGACCTGTCCTGCAGGGACGTACACGGGAGGAGTTATTGACTTTTATCACACCGCAACTTGAGGCACGCGAACCCTACTACTCGCAGGCGGATTATATCGTCGATGCACCGCTCGACGGCATACTGCACGAGATGAATGATGAACAAATAGCTGAACACTTATGTCAATTAATCAAATCCAAGATGAAATCATAGAGGAGTTCGAGGCGTTTGACGATTGGATGGACCGTTATAGCCTGCTTATCGAGATGAGCAACGAGTTGACGCCTTTTCCCGAGTCGGACCGTACTCCTCAAAACCTGATTGACGGCTGTCAGTCGAAAGTGTGGTTCACGGCTCACACGGCTCAGGACGCCGAGGGACGCACCGTCGTAGTTTATAACGGTGACTCGGATGCGCTATTGGTAAAAGGGATTGTGGCGCTATTGATTCGCGTGCTGAGCGGTCATACGCCTAAAGAGATTGTGGAAACAGAACTCTATTTCATCGACCGTATCGGACTTAGGGAACACCTGTCGCCGACACGTAGTAACGGCTTAGCGGCTATGCTCACTCAGATGAAGCTGTATGCCCAAGCCTTTCTTGCTCTTCAGCATCAAGCATAAGGTAGGTGTTATCCTGCCAAACTAACCGACCTGACTCGATATGTGCTTCGGGGAAGACTGCATGAGGGTAGGGAGACATAATCTCTCGCACATACTCCCATGTCTTTTTCTGCTCTTCCTTATTTATATAATATACGCGCGCGATGGACGAACATATCGGCGCACATACCGTCTCCACGGTCACGATAGTGTCGGGGGCTGTGAGTAGGAGCTCTATCGTACAACTGTCTGCCATGCGATAGCGCGTGTACGTGCCTTCCTCTGCCTCCAACTGAGGCGCTCCGTGCATGAGGGTCAGGTACGCAATGAGTTGACCGATGAAAAGCAGTAGTCTCATATTTTCTCTACCAATACGACTGCTTGTGCAGCGATGCCTTCTTTCCTTCCTACGAAACCGAGGTGCTCGGTGGTGGTAGCTTTCACGCTCACACGCTCCGTGTCCACACCCATCACTTCACTAAGGCACTGCTGCATAGCGGGGATATAATTCATCAGTTTGGGGGCTTGGGCTGCCAGGGTGATGTCGCAGTTGACCAATTCGTAGCCTGCATCCCGCAGCATGGTCATCACGCGCCGTAGCAGTATCTTGGAGTCTATACCCTCGTATTCGTTACCCTTCGTGTCGGGGAAATGATAACCGATGTCCCGCATCGCAACACTCCCTAACAAGGCATCGCATAAGGCATGGATAGCGACGTCGGCGTCCGAGTGACCGGCTAACCCCATATCGTGCGCCACCTTCACGCCACCCAACCTTAGTTCGCGGTCGGGGGCGAAGGCGTGCACATCATATCCGTAACCTATACGTAGGTTAGTCATATCGGGCTGTTATGAATGATTACCTACGACGGTTATTCACCAAGTCCTTGATTCCGGCTATGTCGAAGCCCAGCGAGAAACGCAGGGTCTGATCCAGCGGGTTGCTGGCTGCCGTGGCAATACAGTAGCTCACATCCAAAGTGACGATACTCAGGTGGAAACCGGCACCAACGGTGAAGTAGTTACGGTTACCTTTGTAGTAGTTCTCGTAGCGATAACCGGCACGAGCGAAGAACTTGCGGTCGTAGGTATACTCCGCACCTGCTCCCCAACTTACCTCACGGAACTCCTCCTTGAATCCGCCGGGAGCGTCAGCGAACGACCAGAAGATACCCTTCAAACTGCTCAGCTGCGAGTACTCCTCGTCTGTCATACGCCACGACAACTCGTCGTCGGCATTGTAGTTCTGAGCGAACTTACTCTTACGGCTGGGCACCATCAGACGGTTGGCCTCAACACTCAGGGTGACTTTGTTGTACTTGTCGCAAGGGATCTCGTAGCTGGCACCGATGTTCATCGAGGCGGGGATGAAGTTACGAGTTACCTCGTTGTATGTCATCTTACCGCCGAGGTTCTTGAGCGTGAAACCCAAACGGAAGAAACTGGTTCCCGTCTTGATATCGATAGGCTGTTGGTAGTATAGACCAATGTCGGCAGCCATCGTCCATGCGGCTTTGTACTCCTGCGAGTTGAAGTTACCCGAGTAGTTAATGCCGTTGTTAATATCCGAGTACATGAAACGCAGCGTAGCCGACATACTCACATATTCGTGTAAGCGGCGGTAGTAACTTACGTCCAGTGCCCACTCGTTCGGGCGAGCCGTTCCGATAGTGGTGGCACCGGTACCTCCGTTGTTAGTGGTCAGGCTTACCTCACCCATCGTGAAGTAGGTGAACGATCCGGCTATACCCTGGATATCATCCCATTTATAGAAACCCTCGAGGTGGGCAAGGTCGATGTCGCCGACGAGTTTACGGAGCCATGGCGTATAGTTGGCGGTGATACCGCCGTGTGAGTCCAGATAGGCAAACTTGGCAGCGTTCCAGTGCTGCGAGTTGTAGTCGGCTGTGGTCGCCACACCGATATCACCCATACCGGCAGCACGTGCATCCGGAGCAATAGTGAGTGAAGGCATCGCTGTAATCAGCGGGTTCATCGTGTCATCTGCTGTGCCGGCGGCACGGGTAACACCCACCAGGGCGAGCATAGCAGTTACTGTTAAAAGAATTTTTTTCATTTATGTATGGTTTTTGTTTTATTATGGTTTTCTTGTTGTTGGTTGTCTGTGGTTTTACTTTCCTTAAAAATGTTTCATAGGCTGATACCTTATTATTAATGTTTTTTGTTTCTGTTTAGCGGATCATTATCTTACCTTCCTCTACACTATAGTCGCTATCCGGTCCCTTTATTTGTAGACGGTAGATATATAATCCGGGTGTCGCGTTCGAATTGCTGACGTTCCATTGTATAGCGCGTTCGTTGGTTTGTTCGCTCTGCCATATACATTCGCCTTGCAGGGTGAAGATACGTAGTTGGATGGTGCATTCTTGTGCCTCGCGGTCGTAGTCCATATACCATGTGATGGTCTCGCTTGTCGAGGCGGGGTTAGGACCTACCAGCAGTCGGTATATCTCGGGCTTATGTCCTGCCACGATGTCGAAGTCGAGCGAAGCAGACGAACTGTTGTTGAGTAGGTCCCATGCACGGAAGAATAGGTGGTGCGAACCGTCACTTAGGGAGGATAGCTGATAACGTACCTGACCCGCTGTATAGGTTCCCTCTGCCGCCGTATAGTAATTGTTCATATTGTAGGTCTGCTTGACGTCATGGTCGATGATGAGGGTCAGGTCGTGACCGATGCCGTTACCGGAGGTGTTGATACCATGTTCGTCCTCCAGATCGGCAAAGAAAATAGGCGTGTTATGTGTCGTACCTCCGTTTTGGAAGAGCGGGTTATTGAGATATATGTGCATATCCGGACCCTTGCTGTCCTGATACCAACTGGTGCTGGTCCCGCCTACGTAGAAATCGTGGTAGCTGCCCCATGCGTCGGTACGCAGGCTGTCGCCCTCAGCACTCGTGATAGTGCCGTCTGCATAGAGTACGATACGACCGTTGCCGTAGTTATAACGTATGTCTTTGGGCATGAGGAACGGCATGGCGAACAGACCGCTATCCACGCGGGCACTACCGTTGAAGAGCATGTTCGGATAATCCACATAGGTATAGGGTTTCTTCTCGCTCTGTTGTGACTGATCGTTGTCGTAGGTAGTGATGGTCTGTATCTTGTCGAGGATGCTGGCGTATACCGTGCCGGTGAATGTCTTTGCCGTATCCCCCGCGGCAGTGAGGATAACGCCGCGAAGGGTGTCTATATCCAATGCGTGAAGACTGTCATGCAGTGCCGTTACCTCAATAGTGTGCCCACAGGGCACGTTGAGTTGTAGGGCAGGGTCGCCAAAGAGGAGATAGGGCATCTTGTTCTCCTGGGATCCCTGTTCGTTCTTGGCGCATCGTAGTGCTTCGCCGATACTCATGTAGTAGTTGTTCTTACCGGCGTGGGCAAAGAGTGTGTCTACGAAAGCACGGTTGAGCGGGTCGTTCTGGTTCGCATAGACCGTACGGCATGCCGATATGACAGCTACGGCGCCGCCATTCGGGTTGAAGAGAGCATGCTCGGCAATGGAGCGGTGCCACGTGTCGAAGTGGGAGAAACTACAGGTCGCCATCATCCATAGGGCGATGTTCTTGTTATTCATACTCTCTACGTACGAGGAGGTGAGCACCTGCTCGGTGGTGATGTTTTTAGCACTACCGTGCCCGCAGTAATCCATCATGAGTACGCCGTTGCTCAGCAGGTTGTGCAGCCGGTTCTCTGCTACGGGATAACGCTCGCCGGAGGCACTGGTAGTCTGGTTGTATGCGTCCAGATAGAGTTTCTCGACCTTGAAGTTCGGATTCTTGATTCTCACTCGTTCTGCCGCCGAATCCGCTGCGATGGTATGCTGGTTGCTGTCGCCGTCATCGGCGAGGAAGAGCAGTTGGGCTTGCCATTGCCCCGGAGTGGGGTTATCCATATAACGAATAGTCTTATCCACCATCACGTCTGCCTCAGCAGCATCGCGTGCCGGGAGGCGTCCCACACCGAAAGCCATACGTCCTTGGTTGTCACTCTCTCCCTCGGTGTTGAGCATGAAGGCGAAGTAGTCGTCCGTAGCATAGGCCTTGGTCTCCTCGACGGAGTTCTTGGCTTGATAGGTGAGCAGGATACGGTCGCCTGAGTTGGGCAGCAGTTTGCGGTTGTCGAAAGTACCCCGTCCCAGTAACAACAGACTCTTCGGACGAGTGCCACCCTTACTGCCGCGGTCATAGAGCATCTTCATCAGTCGACGATAGGCGGTGGCATCGGGAGTTCCCGACGAGAACTCGTTGAACACCTGCTCTTCGGTCACCACCTCGACGGTGAGATGGTCTTTCTCACGATGGGCGTCTGCTAAACGCTCGGCTGCGCCATAGAAGGCATCCGGGGTGATAATCACCATCTCTACGTCACGTAATCCGTGCAGGTTCTGGTTGTAGGCAGTCTTGCCGCTCACTATCTCGGGAGACGGGAAGGAACCGTTGGAACGGAAGGCGACATATTCGTGTACCTTATCGCGGTTGGAGCCGGTGAAGATGAGGGTGTCGCCGCTCAACGAGCCGGTCACAGCCTCTATGGCAGCAAGGTTGGTCACATCCCATACACAGACGCGGCTGTTGGCTCCGCTGAGGTGATAGCGCAGCGCTATCGGGGAGAAAGCATTCTCATGGCTACGGAAACGGAGCATGTCGCCCTTTAGGGTCAGGCGCGAGATAGCCGTGACCTCTATATAGTTGAGCCAGCCGGTGGAGGCTATACCCTTGCGCCACTTATAGGTCAGGGTAATCGGTTGGCTGTTGCCGGTAGACAACAGCGTTGTTTTATTCACCGAGCCTGTTATGGCGCGTTTGTATTGATCGATTAGGCTCAGAGCACTGATACTGTCATTGGCTGTTGTCGCCAGAGTCTTACCGTTGGCGGTGATGGTGAAGATAGCCCGTGCCGTGGACTTGGATGCCAAGTCGGCATATATACGTGCCGTCTGAGTAGCATCAATGTCGTTGAAGTGGAAGGTGAACGAGCGCGTCGATTGTTGCTCGTTGAAACTCTCCCCGTAGAACTCACGTCCGCCACCTTCGATGCCGTAGTTGGCATCTACGAGGTTGACGAGGTCTTTCTCGTATAGTTGATAGTCGTCAAAGCGGTCAATGTCGATAGACGGCTCGTCGCTTAGGTCCTCGCCCTCCTCAATGAGAACGGGCTCTGCAAACCGGTCAGTCAGAAAATAGTAACCGTAGTCGCTGTAGTGATTGCGAGTGTGTCCGAATCGGGCAGGGTAGAGGTTGGAGAGGTACTCTACTGCTACGGGACCTTGTGCATAGAA
>CAMHEP010000005.1 GCA_946184195.1 uncultured Bacteroidales bacterium
GTACTTCAGGGCGAGATAGCCGGTAGTGTAACCTCGGCTCACGTGGATAGTCGTGGGACGCTGTGGGTAGGTACATCAATAGGTCTGTATGCTATTGAGTGGCGAAAGGCGAGTAGCGAAAGGGCGAGTGACAAATGGCAAGTGAGAGATTATAGTCTAAGTACACCCGGGTCTTCGAGAGGGGTACGCGCTATCAGTGAGGATGAACAAGGAACGCTATGGTTGCTATCATCCAACGGACTGCATGCCATGCTTCCGAATCGTCAACTCATTCACTACCCGGGCGCCATCCCTGATGGTGGTTTCACCTGTCTCAGTGCACGTGATGGTCAGGTATGGTTAGGCTCGGTACATAGCGGTCTGTATACCTTCGAATGGGGAGAGGCAAATGGGCCAGAGGCGAATGGACGTTATCGCCATGTGAGCCAACATTTCGGTTCTCCCATCTCGGCAGTACAGGTATGCGGTCATGATTCACTTATTGTCGGCACTGACGGCAACGGTGTGATGATGATTGACACGCGAAAGAACGAGGTTCTGGAGCATTGGTCCCAAGTAGGAGAGGGTTCACGTCGCCTCACGTCGAATAGCGTATACTCGTTACTGCGTGACGAGCGTGGCGTACTATGGATAGGTCTATATCAGCACGGGTTGGATTATACGTTATGGCAAGGTAACTATTTCCACGTACATAGCACTCCTATGTTCGATAGTGAGGGGATAGCGGTGCGCTCGCTTTGTATCCACGGTCAACAGCGGCTGATAGGGACACGTCAAGGTCTCTATTTCATCGACAAGACAGCGGAGAAATTTCGCTATTACGGAGAAAAGGAACTGGATGCGCAAATGGTGTTTGCGCTGACTCGCTATAACGATTATTATTATATCGGTACATATGGCGGCGGACTGAAATGCCTGCACCCAACAACACTCAGCGTGAGTGCAGTCCGGCTGCCGGAGTCAATAGGCCGGCAGATTTTCTGTCTGACGGAAGACCGCGAAGGTCGTCTATGGGTAGGATCTGAGCGAGGCGCCTATTGTCTGGTGGGTCACGGTGATAAATTGACCATCGCCGAGCGTTACACGTCATATAACTCACAACTTCCGCAGGGCTATGTCTACCATATATACTTTGACTACCAAGGACGCGGTTGGTTGTGTACCATCAACGGCATGTCGCTCTACGACTCTGAGTCACGCCATGTCACCACCTCTGATTTTCCGCCATCGTTTCCTTCGCAAGTAGCAGTGCGTCAGGTATGGCAAGACCAAGACAGCATACTATACTTTGTGCCCGAGCGTGGCAAACTCTTTGCGATAGATGCGACATGGCGTTCACATCCTGCGCCCGACACCGAAGGCACAGATGCGCTATTTATCACTGATGATGGTCGTGGTCATCACCTTGTCGGCACAATGGACGGTCTATACTATACTCATAACGATGGTACGCGCGAACGTTTCGGTTTTGCAGATGGTCTACCAAGTTCTATCTTTACACTCTGCCAACCTCAGACCGATGACGACGGTACCGTATGGCTTGGCAATAGTCGCGGGTTGATATGGTATCACCCCGATAGTGTAAACTTTCCTCGACCTGAACGTCAAGTGGTCATTAGTCATGTGATGGCAGATTATCAGCCCTTAGATGACCTTTACTCGGCACTGCGTGCGGGCAAGATTGTAATGCCACGAGGTACCAGCGACCTCACTATCCTCCTAACCGATCTCTCCATGACCGACCCTGCTTCATTACGCTACCAATATCTATTGGAGGGATATGATAACGATTGGCAGGACCTCATCGGCACTTCTGAGCATACGTGGCAGAACCTACGTACGGGTCGCTACCGCCTGCACCTGCGCTCCATGCCACAGAGCAAACAAGATATTGTGATGACTGTCGTTGTTCCCATTACCACAGAGATGAGTTTAGCCATTGCTGTAGGTATATTAGCACTATTGGTACTCATGGGCATCAATGTTGAGATAGCCCGTCGCTACCGCCACTACCGCACCGAACGCGAGAAAGAGATAGAAGCTCTACGCCGGAATCAGGAAGTCGTAGATAATCGTAAATACAGAACCACTAACATACCCGTGGCGGAGCTTCGCAAACTCAAGAGACGCGTGGACGAACTGATGGACGAGCAAAAACTATACTTGGAGCCCGAGCTCAAACTATCGGATATAGCTGCTAAGTTAGGTGTGAGTCCTTTTCAACTCAGTTATCTCTTCAATCAGCATATGCATACGTCGTTCTATGACTATGTGAACAACTACCGCGTAGCGTATTTCAAGCAGTGCGTGAAGCAGGGTGATGCCAAGCGTTATACGCTGGATGCCTTGGCAACGCGTTGCGGCTACAACTCACGAACGAGTTTCTTCCGCAATTTCAAGAAACTAACGGGCAAGACGCCCTCGGAGTTTATTGCACAATAAAAACACCTTTCCAACCCCCTATTTTTTTATGCCACGTCCTTGTGACGTCCCCGTGACGTCCCCGTGACGTCCCCGAACGAACATTTGATCCATGTAGTCATGAAAAACAAAAGGAGCACCTATTGAAAGGGTGCTCCTTCTTTTTGTATTAACATTTAAAACGTTACGAATTATACAGCATCACCACCGTCACCATAACCAGTTGGAAGACCTAACCCCGGCTCATACGAGTCAGGATAACGGCTGGAAGTACAGAGTTGACCAATCGGTGAAGCAAGGATAACGGATGTTACCGGAATATTATAAGTTTTCATAATCATGTACTTTTTAAATGGGTTTCTTATTCAATTTCGTTATTGGATCTGTTGTCCTTGAGCGTTGTATAGTCGTCCCTCATGTTCAATGATAAGAGCACCATTGATGAGTTGTTTTCCTTCAGCAGGTTTTTTGACGATAGTTTGCTCAGCGTCAGTTGCTGTTCCGTGTGTTCCGATACGCATTCTCATAATGGGAGAGGGTGTTGCAGCCACCTGACGGAAGTAAGCACGCATTCCCTTGAGCGAAGCATTTTCCGCAGCCCACTTGAGTTGGTTACCGCTGCTTAGGAAAATAACCGACTTAGCCGTAGCGTCAGATGCGTCCGCAATCGTTGTCTGGGAGAAGACAGGTACGAAACTATATACCCCATCCGTTGCCTCGTTGAGCGTATTGTCAATCGTGACATGGCGGAACTTCAAGTCGAGTACAGCGCCATCTTCCGGTTTGATGAGATAGGGTACACCCGCCTCGATAGCGTCCGCATCGGTGAAATAGAATGTAGCCTCGTCACCGTTTATCTCGGTATGGCTATAGCGTAAGATGGCGGGGTTACCCAACTGTCCAGCCACCGTCTCGGCATCAATAGCAAAAGGCACACAGAAGGTCGCATAGTCTGTTCCGTTAGCGGTAATGGAGCGAGAGATGGTAACATTAGCTGTCTGCCCGTCATAGGTTGTGAGCGCTGTTGCATTGTCCGCATCATCAGCCAAAGTGAGAGCAGTTATCTTGGTGCCCTTCAGCTCCTTATTGGAACCGGATTGAACCACACGGAGTTCCCAATCATAAGTACCGTTAGCATCCACAGCCTCATAGAGTGAAGCGTCATTGCAATGAAGAACAATGGCATAATCCTCTCGATAGTCAGACGATAAGATTACCCGTATAGGAGATGTATGGGTAGCACTTGCATTTTCGATACGCTTATCGCGATTCAAGTAAATACCTGTTGGGAAAGAGTTATCACCAATTAGATTGATGTTGTTGCCGGCACATTTTACATCGCCCGTTACAACAGAATAAGAGGCATTGATAACGCTCACGCCATCGAAAGCCAACGTAGCCTTCTTGTTGGAATCGAATAGTTGCCTATCACGTACGGTATTCTGTCCATCTACAATTACGTTGCGGAAAGTGACCGTATAATTAGCCGTATCGTCATTTGCCAAAACCATCAGCACATTCCATGCTACACCACAAATAATCTTCTCTGCACCTGTAGCACCTTGGATAGTGAGTTCCTTTTTTATCTCCAAGCGACTGCCTGATATAGTGACATCATCATACAGGGTGATGACATCACCGGCATTGGCATTATCAACAGCCGTAGCAAGCGATGTTTCTACCACTCCTTGTGTAGTATTCACAACAGCACTATAGCCGGTATGGTTGAAAGAAGGATGGTCCACTGATGTATGGCAAGCCGAAGCGAACTTACCTTTCTCGTCAGCATCATGTTGATTGGATGTGACCAAGAGTCCCACCAACGTTTTTCCGTCAATAGTTGCCAATGGAGTCAACTTATGAGCAGGTATAGCAAAAGACCATACACTATTCGTACAAGACGAAGTTGCAATAGGAGTATTCATCTCATCCCCCTCCCCGGGAGCTCCCGGAGCATAGCCAACCACTGTGGCAGCCTTTGTATTCATATCCGAAGCTGCCGTACCATGGCTCACCTCATACGGGAAATCCCATACCGCCATTACATCCATACCACCACCACCGACAGTGGTCAGATTCAATGTATAGACTTTCTCAAAACTATAGTCTTCAATAAGGAAATACTCAACGGCAAAAATATTGGCATTATAGTTTCCTTCAAAACTATCGTCCTTAAAACCATTCTTCGAGTAATTATTATCATAGCTGCTTCCCCCATTTATACGGAACTGCATTTCCAAATAGGGTAATGATAAATCTGTTTCCTCATCCTTCCAATTAGCGAATTCTTGCAAGTCAGCAACAGAAGTAAAGGTAGCCACCCAATCGACGGCATATCGGGCTGTCTCGTCAGTGAGTTCTGTAGCGTCAGCAAAGATGAAGTGCACCTTATTGACAGAGACAGCACCATCCTGCAGAGCTCCGAGTTTATTGAGTCCGTCAGCACCGAGGTTGAAATAATAGATACGACCATCATCCTCGCAGTCTATCTGACCGGAGGGACCATTGATACCATTGACCCACTGGTCGGCATTGTTGGCATCCTTGTATTGGAACTCAAACTTGCGTGAGTTAGCCGTACCGGGTAGGGGCGCTGTCAATTTGATAGCCCAGACGATATCTTTGGTTTTGTCAAACGTATAGGTGCCGGAGGTCTGGTATTGGAAGTCTGCACGGTATTTATTAAGACAAACATTGTTTTTATCATATTGCATAGCCATCTGCACATTCACTACACCATCTGCTACCGAGGTAATAGTGCCACCTGAACTGACGATCCATCCTTCGCTGTTGTCGCCGTTGAAGGTCACCTTGATAGACTGCGGACCAACAGCTGCCCATGTGGCAACTGATAGCGTCAGAGCCAACAGGGAAAAGAAAAATTTGCGTTTCATGATCTTATTTTATTTATTGGTTATTGTTCTTGTTGTTTGCTAAAAAGGCTAACGCCTTGAGTGCTTTATAATTCAGCACCCAGAGCGTTATATTGCTTTTCGCCACGACGAATAATGAGTTGTCCGTCCTTGATAAATTTACCATTTGGACATTTACCATTTACCATTTGTTGGTCAATGGCAGTTACTTCACGAGCCACCTTGCGGCCTTTGAGTTCTCTATTAGAACCGGCTTGTGCCACATAAAGTTGCCAATCGATAGTATCCATAGCATCGACAGCAGTATAGAGTGTAGCGTCTGCGCAATGCAGCACGATAGCGTAATCCTCGCGGTAGTCACCGGAGAGGATAATCTTAATCGGTTCAGTATGTGTGGTATTAACATTGTCGATACGTTTATCGCGGTTGAGGTAGATACCATTGGGGAAGGAGTTGGTGCCACTGAGGATGATATTCGAGCCGGCACTCTTGACATCGCCTGTCACGACAGAATAAGAGGTATTGATAACGCTGACACCCTCGAAGGCAAGTTTCGCCTTGCCATTGGAGTCGAAGAGTTGGATAGCACGCTCGCCCTGACCGTCCACGACAAGGTTAGAGAAAGTGACTGTATAGTCAGCCTCGTTGCCGTTAGCGAGAATCATAATCGAGTTGGCGGGGAGGTCACATATGATTTGTTCCTCACCGGTAGCGCCACGGATAGTGAGTTCCTTCTTTATCTCCAAACGGCCTGCCGAGATGGTTACATCGTCATAGAGCGAGATGACATCGCCGGCATTGGCATGCTCAACAGCCTCTTCGAGCGTTGCCTCGACGGTATGTTGCGTGGAGTTGATAATAGCAGCTACACCACTACGGGTGAGTGAAGGACGAGCTATGGTCTCGTGCGACATAGAAGCATATTTACCTTTAGCATCCGCATCGTGGACATTGGAGGTAACGAGTACAGCCACCAAAGTCTTTGTGCCAATGGTGGTCAAGGGGGTTAAAGCCTCCGAGGCGATGGAGAATGTCCATACACTATTGGTGCATTCAGAGGTAGCGATAGGCTCATTCATAGTGCCGGTAGTAGCGGGGGCATAGCCCACCACAGCCGTCACATAGGTATTCATATCCTCGGCAGGCGTAGCATGGCTGACCTGATAGGGGAAATCCCAGATAGAGAGGGCATCCGTACCTCCGGCCCCGACCGTGGTGAGAGTGAGGGTATAGTTCTGCCCTGCGCTGAAGTCCTCGATGAGGAAATACTCGACGGCAAAGATAGAAGCATGGTAGTTACCTTCGAAACTATCATCACGGAAGCCGTTCTTTGCGAAATTGCCGTCGTAGGACGTTGCGTTATTGAGTCGGAACATCATCTCCACATAGGGGAGTGTATTGTCGTCAGCAAGGTCCTTCCAGTCGGCAAACTCCATGAGGTCGCCCACGGAAGTGAAAGTAGCAATCCAATCGACGGAATAATGTGCATCGGCGGCATCCTCGACGACGGCGTCAGCGAAGATGAAGTGCACCTTATTGACAGAGACAGCACCATCCTGCAAGGCTCCGAGTTTATTGAGTCCGTCAGCACCGAGGTTGAAATAATAGATACGACCACCATCCACGCAGTCTATCTGACCGGAGGGACCATTGATACCATTGACCCACTTGTCGGCATTGTCGGCATCCTTGTATTGGAACTCAAACTTGCGTGAGTTAGCGGTACCAGGCAGTGGAGCGGTCAGTTTGATAGCCCAGACGATATCACGGGTCTTGTCGATAGCGAACGTTCCGGCGACTTGGTTTTGGAAGTCCGCGCGGTACTTGTTGTTGCTCTGCAGTGCCATCTGCACATTAGCGACACCATCAGCTACTGAAGTGATAGAGCCGCCACTACTTGCCTGCCAGCCTTCAGCGGTGTTTCCATGGAAGGTAGCGAGAACTGTCTGCGGGCCTACAGCTGCCCACATGCTTGCTGTCATAAGAGTGACAACAGCGAAAAGGAAAAACTTTTTCATGTTTTTGTTGGTTTTTTTAAGTTAGTAATAGGGGTTATAAAGCCTCATTATATCAATTTACCATTTACCATTTGGACATTTACCATTGTTTATTCCGTACTACTGCCGAGAGTGTGACTAAGTCGATATAGCGCCTCGAGGAAATAGTAGTCGGCATAAATGATGGCGGCATCAATCTCAGAGCCGGCGGGATGGTGTCCCGTAGAGTGCAGCAGGATAGCCGGGCAGTCGTCGGATGCCATATAGTCGGCACTTAGACTTACCATCATTCTGTCAGCCTGTTCAGTGTATTCAATGGCTTTCGCCGAGTCTACATATTGTTGGAGTTCATAGAGTGCGCTCGCCACTACAGCAGCAGCCGAAGCATCGCGGGGAGCTTTGTCACCACGCGGGTCGCAAAAGTCCCAATAGGGTACGTAGTCACAGTCTTTTTGTGCATGCAGCAGGCATAAATAAGCATCCGTGGCCTTCTCAGCCATAGCGAGGTGACGAGGCTCATGCGTATAACGATAAACCATTGTGTATCCGTAGATAGCCCATGCCTGACCACGTGCCCAAACGGATGAGTCGTTCAGCCCTTGATGGGTACAATTATAGAGGTGTTTGCCCGTGAGAGGGTCATACACCGCCACATGATAGCAGGTACCATCCTCACGGAAATGGTACGCCATGGTGGTGTCGGCATGGCTGACAGCTATGGTGCGCAGGTCCTCACATCCCGTCTCGTCCGCCGCCCAGAAGAGCAGTTCGAGATTGAGCATATTATCCATGATGGTGTTGTGTCCGCCAAACATATCTATGTTCCTCGGCCACGAGAGGAGAGTCCCCACCCGTGGATTAAAGAGTAAGGCGAGGCTGTCCGCGGCAGCGAGGAGTGCGTTGCGACAAATGTTGCGCTCTGTGCTATCCGGCGAGAAGCGATAGCCGTTCAGTAGAGAAGTAATCGTCAGGAAGCCGAGGTCGTGGTCGAAGAGGGGAGCATGAGCGAGATAGAGCATTCGCTCACCGGTCTCGGTAGCGGCTTGCAGTACATCCTGTTTGCCGGTGAGGGCATAGTCATACCAGAGGCATCCGTCCCAAAATCCGCTGCACCACTCTTCGGGCACGTTGGGGCGTTTGTTCCATCGAGTCTGTCCCGGGTAGACGTTACGCGGCATGGAGTCGGTGACTCCCACCATCTCCGCCATAGTCCTATGCACTTTCCTGTCGCAGGTCTCGACCGTTTGGTTGAAGGGTATTGACTTGTCATGACAGTCGGTGCTTGCCGAGCAAGCCGTCAGCAGGGAAAAGCCCAATGCGAAATAAAGTATCTTCTTTTTCATTGTTGTTGTATGATCATCGTTGCTCCCCCGTTCGGCATGAGGTGCAGCGGGATACGAGCATTTGTTTTATTGATCCGTCGTATTGTTTTTGTAGCGACACGCACATGTGTTTTGGTTGGGATTTTGTCATCGTCGGTATAGAGTGTGAGAGCGAGTCGTTTGTCAGTCAGCGGCAGCGCGGTGAGGTCAACGATGATGTCCCGCGCAGAAGAGTTATTGAGTGCGGCGACATACCATGTATTGCCTTTGCGGCGTGCAATGAGTATATAACTCTCGGGGTCACCGGCGAGAACGCGGGATTCATCCCATGTCACAGGTAATTGCTCAAACCAACTTATCTCCTGTTCCCCCTCGTACTGCTGCGGGCGGTCGTACCAGAAGAGTGTCACCAACGGTGAGGCGTACACCATGGAGGCTGCTAACTGGTGAGCATGGGTATTGGTCAATCGGCGGTCGTAGTAACATATGGTATAATCGGCTGCGCCGCAAAGCATACGTGTGAAGGCGAGTCTCACGTCGTGGTCTCCATCCGGGAACTCCTCATTACCGCATATACCCTCCTGTGTGAGCAGATTGGGATAGGAGTGACTAAAGCCTGTTGGTCTGTATTCATCATGAGGTGGTTGTCAGCAGCGAGCCTTACGAGGTCGTGCAGCCACGTATTCCATCGGTGTGAGGCATATTGTACAAATCCGGATTTGACCCCCACGACGCCCCATTGGCGCAGCAGCGGGAACAATTCCCGAGCCTGCCGCATGAGCGCATGTTGATTGACATAGAGCCACACGCCTACTCCTTTGGATGCGGCATATCGGCATACCTCGGGCATGTCGAGACGGGGGATGACCTGTGTGGCATCGCCATCGTGGCTGGTACAGGGTTCATACCATTTCCAGTCGAAGAGCATATACCGAATGCCGTGGTCGGCACAGAAGTCAATGGTCGCCCTTGCGCCCTCCATAGTGAGCGTTGTCTCGCGCATGATTTTGCCCGGTTCCACCCAACTGAAGTCACCCTGCGGTTCAGGGTTGAGACCATCCACGAGCGCCACCGACTTATCCAGTATCTGTCCGGGTGTTCGTGCCGCCATGACAATCTTCCATGGCGTGGCATAATAGGTGACAATATCGACCGGTGAATACATCCACGTAGTCAGTTCTGCATTGCCTTGCGCCATGAGTTTGCTCAGGCACCAGTCGGAAGTGTTGGCAGTAAGAATAGCAGTCCATAAGTCGGCTTGATGACAAAGCAGCGGCATCTCAACAGGGTGCGTGATACTATCCACGAGTACATGTTCAAAACCGGCTTGCGCCCACTGCTCGGCATAAGTCATGGTACCGTGCGGGAGTGAATAGGTTGTCTCGTCAGCGATAACTTTATGGAAGACAGCAGCGGGATGTTCGGGAAGGAAATAACGGAAGGCCAGTCCCTCATTATATAGTCGCACCTCGATATTAAGCCGATAGTGAGAGTTCACGAGTCCATTTTTGTCCGCTCTGCGAGCATTTCCCATCGGTGCCGTTGGCAGGGCAGGATGTTCCGCCTTGCGGCTGAGACAGATAGTGACGGCGTTATAATTATCCTTGCTTATTACCGCACTTACCGAGTCCCACTGCATGGGGTCCATCCAATGTGTATACTGCGGCAAAGTACGCATGCCGAGTGCCATCTCCCAGCAGCGGTTGTCCATATTAAGTCCCAGTGAGGAAGGACGGAGGACGGTATCCCCCTCGTATGTGAGGGTATACTGCGTCCGATAAGGTTGCTCTCCGTTCTGCATAAACGAAGCCACCATTTTTCCATCAGGAGAGGCGATGGAGATAAGCGATGCTATGAGCAGGAGTATATTCATCGGAATCGGATATTTTCGGTATAGTTACTAATGAGTATTCGTCCCATGTCGGCGGTTTTGTACCAACGGGGTTTATCAGGCATCGTATCGCAGATATGTTTGCCTCCGATGCGAAGGTCTTCGAAGAGGATATTCCTCACCATGCGTTCGGGGGAATATCCCTCGATGATACTTATCTCTCCTTCCTCCGGCGCGTTGATTCGACGGAAGGTGATGTTTTCGATGGTGTTGCCGGGTGCTTGGCAGTATTTTTCATTGCGGAAGATGCGTAGGGTGAGTAGTGCGCCTTGGTCTATATGCTTGACGTTGATATCCTCAAAGAGGACGTTACGTATGACATTATTGTCGCCGGCGACGATAGCCATGCATCCTTGGTAGTCGAGTTGTGGTTCGTGTTGGTTGAGGATAGTTATTCGTCGGAAGACGAGATCTTCGATGGTGTCTATTCGTGTTCGGTCATCTCCCTCGGAAGCGGCACCGTGTAGTCCGATGAAGATAGGATGTGCCACTTTGGGGTTGAATACACAGTCTTCGACCAAGATATGTTTAGCCGACCCTACGTGTCCCTTGCGTGTGGCATAGACGGTGAGACAGTCATCGCTTGTCTCGCAATAACAACCGCGTATGGTGACATGACCGGACGCGAAGATATTCAGTCCATCACCCCAAGGATAAGATGTATAACATTTCACATTCTCAATGAGCACCGTGTCGCTTCCGCCGGTAGGGACTTGCGTCGTGATGAGGTTTCGTACGGTGATATTGTGAGACGACGTTATTTCCACCCCATAACCACGTCCATTGGGACGCAGAGTGGCTCCCCCACCGTCAACTACGACATCGCGGCATCCACGGATGATGACTTGTCCCTCGTAATACTTCGTGGCATCCAGCCGTATGGTATCGCCGGATTGGGCATAGTATGTTCCCAAGTGTATGGTATCCTTCAGGGGTTGTGCCATTTGGAAATTCATCTCCCTGACGGCAGGTTTATAATGTCTGTCTCCATCAGCCTCAATGCAGAAAGTGACTCCGTCCCATAGCCTTTTTGGGTCGTGACCGCGGTAGGCGGTGTCCCGTACGAAGGTATTAGGCGCCACCTGCCGTGCCGCTCCTGATATGAGTACCACCCTCGGAGTGGTGCAGGCATGTGCCTCAGAGAGGTGCATATGTGTCGAGTCGACAAAGACGGGCTCCAAGCACAGTGTATCCCCTGTCCATATGCCACGGATACGTATATGCTGCTTGGCATCGAAAGGAAGGAGTTTACCGTCCAATCGTGCAGAGACATATTGCATCTTCTTCCCTCGTACAGCTTTCTGCCGTGCCTTAGTGCAATCCGCCATCTCCTTGTCCTGATACCAAAAGCCATCGTACTCTACTCCACCCTTAGGACGCGGATTCAAAAGACTCTTCTCGATAAAACGTACCAGGTATTCTTGTGTCTCGTAGCACAGGTCAAAGTGTCCTCGTCCGGCGTCCCGGAGGAACGAAATACGGCTATTGGGGTACATCACTCGGAATGCCCGTGCCGGGTTGAGTCGTGCTTCCCACCACTCGTATTCTCCCATGACCATCAGTCCAGGGATGGAGTCGATATTGCGTGTTCTTCCCCACTCCACATTTTCGCGTCCGTAGCCGCAAAGGTTGGTGCGTGGTGCATCGCCGTGGTAGGAGATGATACAGAGGGTTCGCTCGGGGTTCCAAGCAGCGAAGTTCCAAGGGAAAGTGGCCTGCGCCGAATGACCGAAAGGTATAATCTTCGCCCTACGTATCTCAGGATGCTCGGTTTGAGTAGCCCATTGGTCAATCAGCGTCTCGAAACGTTGCTGACAGGACATGCCCTCGTCGTCCTTGACCGAGATGTCCCAATTTTGCGACCCCTGTTGTACAAAAGCCATCGCCACGCCGAGACGATCCATTTCTGACGTGAAATAGTTGCTACGGAAAAGCACCTCCTCCGTCATGTTCTGGTGGCAATAGAGGACAGCCCGCACCGAGTCTGTCTCGGCAGGCAGGCGCAGGAAAGTTGCCAATAATATGCCTAAAAAGATTTGCATACAAGTCGTCCTTTGTATATTTTACCATTCACCCTTATTTTGGCTTTGTCGTTGTCGGTGGAGACGAAGAGGTCTTTCTTTCCGTCCCGACGCACGACGAGCACCGCCACAGCAGATTGGGTTTTCTTATCCAATATCTTCACGTCAGGGAACTCAACATGGTCGATGACGGATGGTTTATAGGGAGCCGTTGGTTCGAACACATTGACGAAAGGCACTGTCCATGCTTCTCCCATTCGTCGAGCGACATAGGTGAGTGTAGGGGTCGTGCGGATGTCATACGGCATACCCTTCAGCCGGCTAAGTCCTTCGGTAGATGGAGATAATGCCCGGAAAGCATAAGTCTCGGGCATTGGCATTGCCCATTGGGTCATAGCCGTTCCGTCCGGTACATGATAATCCACCCGTACCGTCTCACTAAGCGGTGCACACGCTTTATTGTATAAGTACGAATAAGCATAGAGATGTCCACCTGCAAAAGCCAGTTCGTCGGTAGGAGTAGTCGGGACACTCATGCTCATCCCGGTACCTAAATTATGGTAGAAATAGTCATGGAACTTATCTTGCCCGTCCTGACGGCGACTACGGAAGATATCAATGAAATAATTGTCGGTCATGACCACCAAACGTTGTTGGTCGGCATGAGTCTCCGAGTCCATCATATAAACCTCCGCATACTGCACAGGCATTGTATCCATACGCAGAATACGGAAGGGTTGCTGCGACATCATCACAGGGTAGTCGCTCACTCCGTCCACACAAACGGTGTTATGAGCAGGGAAACGAGAGTAATACTCCTTGTAGTCATCACCTCCATAGAGGCTGTATCCTATACCCGCATCAGGTGCCATACGTAGGCCGCAGCCGTATAATTCCAAACTGATACCATTGGCGTGCATATGATTTCCCTCACTGGCATTGAGGCTGAAGGCGAGGCTATGCTTCGGATCCATTCCTGTACGTTGGACAAGCCATGAAGTCTTCGGTGCCGCAAACATACGCGAGGGATGGAGATCAGCCATGTCGATACCGAGTTTGGCATATACTTCGGGTTTGAGCCGGTGCGGATGCGTATCACCAAAGCCCATAATCATCGAATCCGGGTAGAGATATTCCACGTTTGCCCGTGCGGCACGTTCGATGATAGGCAGTTCTTGAATAAGATTACGTCCCAGTTCCTCCCGATAGAGCCGCACGAACTCCGCCAAGTCCCCCAAAACCACCTGACTGTAGCCCGGGCATTCGCACCAAATAGCTGTTTCAGGGTCGTAGCCGTAGTCGGTCAACGTCTTGAGACTCCATTGTCGAATGGACTGTTTATTCTCCACGATACCGAAATAATACTCTCTTCCCTTAGCATCCGCATAAGCGGAGTCTGCGAGCAGGCATTGCCCGACGTTGAAGATAAAACGTGCCTGCATAAGGTCCCAGTTATTATGCGGAACACCGTTTGCTTCGATGATATCTGCCCAATGCTTAAAAGCGGCTTCTATCATGGTATCGCGTTTGTTCAACAAGCGGTATGTCTCCGTGAGGAAAGGCACGGTTTCCTCGTGAATGACCTCAAAGGTCTGCAGTCCGACCAGTGTCTGAATATGCCCGTGGTCCATATCTTGGGGCATCCGTGTATAATAGACCCCGTACATGTAAGTACGCAGTATATTTTCGGCAATGGCGCGATACCGTTCGTCTCCTGTGTTACGGTATTGTTGGGCAGCATCGCGACCTAAACGGCATATCTGCTGATTGATAGAATGGATGATATTACCCGTCTCACAAAGAGGAGCCCACTTATAGGTCCCTGTCACCTTGTTATAGAGCCACATCCCCCTCGGGTCTTCCTGACGCGGCATGAGTTGCTCCAAAGACGGACGGCGATAGTCGGTCATATGGCTTCGTGCCCCCGCCATCATCAGTGTCGGAACGGGCGCACTGTCGTTGCTCATATGGTCGAAATACTCTCCTCTGATGTAAGTGGTTGTGGCATGCGTACGCCAATGCATACAGAGTCGGTCACTGAGCCACGTAGCACCTGAGTCACGATACTGCTCAATAGGGGCCGCGAGGAGCCTCATTCCAACCAGTAGACTAACCGTTATTATATAAAGTATCTTTCTCATCGTTCAAAATATACTGCATATCGCTCGTGATGAATATCGTATAAAGGAGACAAGTGTAGTCCGTTGTTATCCGTAAATTCACCTGTTTGCCCGTTTTTTTGCAACTGTTCAGGCGCTGCGACGATTCGCAGTCTATCCGGCACGGCATAATCGAAGGAATAATAGTCATTATGCTTTGTTGCATCGGAGAAAGGGTTCTCCACTTTTCCCAGTCGCGCTGCCAGCAACACCGGTCCATATAGATATGCTACCCGTGTAGAATCCGGTGTATACTCCTGATGGATAGTCATCGGAAGGGACACCTCTATTCTTTCTCCTGCTTTGAAACGGCGCGAATAGGTGCAATACTTCTGTTTATTACCCGTCCATCCGGGTGTACGTACCATCAGTGTCAGTCGACGTTTAGGAGCTTTTTCAATCACCAATGTTGTCTTCTCGCCGCGTGGAAAATCTGTCTCTTGACGCAGTATCATTCCTGCCTGCTGCCACTCAACGCGCGAGGGGATAAATAGGTTCACGAAGAGTGTATCCTCCGACTCGAAATAGATACTTTCAGTGAAACGCATAGGGTTCTCAAAACCCGTTCCGACACAGCACCAAAACGAGTTCATACGTGTACTATATAACTTGTATGCTCCCGTCAGCATCGGTAGGAAATAGTGCACCATCCCACTCTCAGGATCCTGCTGCCCGAGAATATGATTGATAAGAGCACGCTCGTAGTAATCCATATAGATAGGATCCTCAGGATGCAACATATAGAGTTGGCGTGCCAGACGCATCAGATTATAGGTGCAACAAGTCTCGCCCGTGTAGGCACTCAGGTGACGGCTCATCTGTTTAGGAGGGAAAAAATGCTCCTTATCGCTCAGACTACCCGAGGCATAGCAGTGATGCGTCACCATCTCCCGGAAAAACCTATCCGCCATCATGTGATTCGACTTGTCACCTTTCAAGCACTCCACCATCACCTTCGGCAGGAACGTGTTGCAATGCAGGGTTTTCATGTCAAAATTTCCGGCATAGAGAGGCTCCATCTTCTCTGCGTCATAGAAATAGTCTCTTAGTTCCGGTAACGGCTCTGCTATGCCACCAAACTCATTACGAAGCATACGGGCACGTTCGGGAACATTTCGCAGCTTATTCTCTGCCCACGACGTGAAGTCACGCAGCACGGCTCTCGCTGTGTCGTTATGACACAACTCTGCTTGAGCACGCATACCTGCCATCACTTTGTGCAACGTGTACCAGGGAGCCCAGACAGCCTGTCCGGCGATGTTTCGGTCAATCAGTCCCTCCGGAAACGCACTCACATAGCCGGTACCCAAGGCCTGTTGACAGGCACGAATACCTTGTACAACACTATCCCCCTTGAGGCGGTATATCTCCGAGTGCGTGGAAGCATAGGCGTAGGCGTAGGCAGTGAGCAAATGTCCCACAGCATGACCACGTAAGTCGCAATCAAGCGACTCCCAACCACCCATCTTCTCAAACACATCATATCCTCCTTCACGCGCTGAATAAACACCCGCCGTGGTACGAAACGAATGGAGCAACTGCTGTGCCGTGAACGAACATATCCACGCTGAATCGCGCCGCACGTTGTCATACCATCGCGATTCCAACAGCCTGACATCATGTAGCGGCAACGGCTTCACCACCGCCATCACCAGCGGTGATAGCAGTAGCAGTAGTACTATGTTAGCCAGCTTTTTGGTCATTCTTTCTTATTCGGTGTAACACATGAGTGTACTCCAACCCACTTGGTCGAAAGCGCCAGAATTCGGTCCATAGCGATCGTCGCCACTACCTCCCTCAGGACGCATTTTCTTGGCGAAAGTCTCCGCATAAAGACAGGGAAGTCCCAATGCCTTATAGTGTGCCACGAGCATCTCCCAGTTCGGACGGGCAGTACCTCGACCGACGGTGGAGAAGGCTGTATGCTGATGCGATGCCTCGTGGTTGTCTCCGCCCTTGCACCACGGACCTACCGTAGCAAAGGGTATCTTGTCGATACCACACAGCCATGCGCCATCGGAGTTGTCATTTTTAGTTCCTTGACGCAAGTTTGTCAGCGCGATGTACTCTCCACCATGCAATACGGCGTTGTTTCTGGCTCCATAGAAATCAAGATCCTTGATAGTGGGATTACTTTGATAGAGAGCCCACGCTGCTTGACAGAGTTGCACGGTGACCGCAATGGCCATCGTAGCGTGTCCCTGATCACGACCGCTCTCCTGCATCTGATAGAGTATCTCCCCCGTCCCCAGCGGATCGGTATGCTCTGCAGTCATCAGATGAGCGAGGTTGCCGTTGCTGTTTCCGTTGCGCAGGAAGTAATTGCACACATATTCAATGATGCTCTTATCTTCGCAGAGGATACCAATTTGGAAATAGGAACAGAGATTGACCAAATCCCAGTTTGACCAATAGTGTCCGGCACCGCAAGTAGTGGAGCAGTGGCGTTTAAGGAAGTCTATATTCTTCTCAGCAAACACATCCATCATCCATTTACGGAAAGCCACCTGTTCTGTTTCTGTCCAAGCACTATAAGTACGCAGCAGTTCACCTGCAGCGGCAAAAGTGAATCCTTGCGCTCCGGCGGCTAAGTAATGGTTGGGGTCGTTGGACGTCACACGTTGACATTTCTTAGCCCAGTCATTAAGGATAAAGGTACCCCGTTGAGCATAGGTCTCTTCCCCCGTAAGGTTCCATAGGAGTCCCAACTGGAAAGCCGCAGCAGCATCGTTCATGGCGCTACCATAGTTTTCCGTACCCTCTATCGTGCCTTTAGGGTCACCGCGCACAATCTCCACCGTAGCATGAGAGGTGATGCCATAGTCGCCATTGGTCAAACGGTTAGCCTTGAGAGCAGCAAACTCATCCTTGACAGGTTGAGGCGCAGAGCCATTCACCAACGAACGCTTCACTCGGTCGAAATCAACCTGCGTATAGAGTGCACAGGGATGACGGAAAACCAGTGTATCGATAGACTGAGGTTTGACCTCGTTCCATTTATCGACGATACCCGACATATCACCGTAGTTGTTCTGATGGCATGCCGTGAGGACGACACACGTGATGGCTAAAAATACATTCATCGTTTTCATATATGTTTTTCTCTTGGGTTACTATTTATTATTTCCACGTCAGTCCGTCAGCAGTGATAGCCGCTTCCACATCCTCCATCGTCTTGAATGTCTCCACCCAATATACATTGTACTGCAGCTGATGATCACACGGACGCATGTCGGCATACTTAATTTGGAACGTAGTGAACTCCGCAATAGTGGTAGCAGGCAGTAGACCTCCGGTGGGGAAGGCTTTCTCTCTCAGGTCATATACCATGACGCTCGTACCATCCGACAGTTCGTAGCGTTTAGACCAAGTACGGTCACCGCCACCCACTTCACCTTTGTACTCTTTGCCGGACTCCAAGTCTTTACCGGCGCAGTCAAACTTATATCCGCAGAAAGTGAGGAAGTCGTACTTATCCAGCACATACTCCATCCTGATAGCAAAAATCGGATAGTTAGCCGTGCACAGCCATACCTTACTCTTGGCTTGGAAGTCACCACGCTGGTTGGTAGCGTTTTGGTTATACGTGGTGCAGGTCACATAGCCTTCTTTGTGCCACTCTTGCGATGTTTCTGTACCACCGCCTGCTTGTGAAGCCACACCCCAAGTCAGGTTGTTCTCATCATCGAAATGCTCCCTTATCCATCCGGCAGGCATGTTCATTCGTATCTGGTCACTCTCGCCGTTGGGGCAGGTTGCAGTGATAGTAAACTCGCCGAACTGACCACTTTGATTGAAGGTCACCACGCCATCCTCTACCGTAGCTATAGACGGGTCACTGCTTGTCCATACAATCTTACTGAACGTGCTCTCCTCAGGTACGGTGGTATATGCCAATGTCACCTTCTTGTCGTAAACGCAGCAGGTATAGTGATCTTTGTCGAAGAGTTCACTCAGTTTGACAGACGAGGGGTCTACCACATCTTTCACACGGACAGCGAATTGTGCTGTGACGCCGCTACCGTCTTTGGCAGAGGCAATGATGTTGACGGTCTCGTTCAATTTACCGTGCGTACTCACAGCCGTCACAACACCCTTATCGTCCACCGTCGCTATCTCCGTGTTCTCGCTCGACCATGTCACCGTACGATAAGTAGCCTCTGCCGGTGTGATGGTAGGCAACAACGTCAACCGGTCACCAATGAAGATACTATTCTCGCCATCGGCTGTAGCGAGTGTTATCGACGTCGCCGGCACCAGCGTCTCGCTCACCTTCACACGAAGTGAATAACTCACACCACTCGCGGAATACATTCCTTTAGGAGTCACCGAGATGATACTATAGCCTAAACCCTTTCCACTCAGTGCTTCTATCTCACCATCGCTGTTCACACGCACATTGGTGGGATTACTGCTCATCCAGAGCACATCCTTAAAAGTGGCACTATCCGGTTTGAGCTCCCACTGCAATTTCACCTTCTCGCCCACGATCATAGGTAAAGTGGTCGTCCCTGTCGAAGGGTCTGCATATAGCAAGGATGCTTCACGCTCAGGGAGTACTATTTCGATAGAGGCAGGACAATAGGCGGCCTCAATATCGGCGATGACTGAAGGTTTCTTGCAGGACTGCATCAGTACTATCATCGCTCCGATTATATAGATACAACTCTTTTTCATTCTTATAGATTGTTATGGTTTATCAAATCTTGTTTTTGACCTATTGGCGATACTTTATTGCCATCCCGGATTCTGTTCCAACGACGGGTTCAACTGTAACTGGTCGGAAGGAAGCGGGTATAGATTACACTTGTCGTCCCACTGACGTCCCGTATAGAGAACGATACAGCCGTCCCCGCCTAACGCGTATGGACAGTTAGGCCAATTCGCCTCAAACCAAGCGTTATAAAGAATACCCTTTTGATCCATCGGCATTTCAGTCTTTGCCGTGGCCCAACGTTTAAGGTCGTCAATACGCATACCCTCCAGCACAAACTCCACTGTACGTTCACGACGTATCTCTTCGCGCATGTCCAGCCCATTAGCACTCACCAAAGCATTGGTCAGCGGAACCATCTTGGGGTTAGAACGCTTGCGCACCTGATTGAGCGAACGGTTAAGGTCGCCGTCGTTGATTCTGCCGTCGTATTCATATTTAGCCTCTGCCCAGTTGAGCAGAACCTCGGCATAACGAAGCACCGGCCAGTCCATGGACTCATAGTTATCGTCCACCTGACGCTCAACGCCCCATTTCTTATTGTGGTAACCGCTATTTCCTACAGCACTGTTCGTCAGCGAGTTGCTAAGGTCGGCATCTGTCCATGTAGTACGCCATTTACCATCGTTGGTCCAATAGTTCTCCCCGTGTTGCATCAGGTTCATCAACATACGATTATCACGGTTTTTAAACTCATCGTTAGGAAGTGTATAGCCGAGGAAAAGAGGACTCTTTTCGATGGGCAGACCGTCCTGACAGAGGTGCATATTGGCAAACTTACGAGTGTAATATACGATATTATTCGTCATGGCGTGGGTGATGTTGAGCGCTAACTTATCACCCGCACGATGACGACGCTTGATGATATACTCCTTATTGGCAGATTTATTCACATTAGCAGGATTACATTGCGCGGCATCTTCCAGGATAAAGAGATAACGATATGATTTCTCCGCCAAAGTGGCGTTATTAAAGAGTTGGTAATTCGCACGAGTCATCACCTTCTCCGAACTGGTGATGGCCTTATGCAGCAGCGTCTGCACACGCTCCGAATTGGTCATATTGTTCACATCTCCCGTTTGCCAGAGGTCATCTTTATGAAACTTCTCCCACGTGCCCTCGTACAATGCGACCCTACCCGCCATTGCGTAGGCGGCATCTTTACTCAGACGCCCATCCTCGCGAGGTTGGTCCGGCAGGTAGATAGCGGCATTATCCAAATCGGATAGTATCTGATCCACCACTACCGTGCGTTTGTCACGTTTAGCATTGAGACGTTCACTATTAATATCCAACGGTTCTGTTACCAGCACCGCATCTCCATATATCTGCACTAACTCAAAATAGAGGTAAGCACGGAAGAAATAGGCTTCGCCCAACGGAGCACCTACCGCTTCCTTACCGAAATCTTCCGCATTCTTGATAAGCAGGTTCGTATAATAGATACGCTTGTATAGAGTCGTATAGTTACCGTCTGTAGCCGGTCGAGTGAAAGCACCCATACTATACACATTCTCCTTGTCGGTACATATCAAGTCCGAACGAAAATCCGAATGCACCCCGTCACTCAGTCCGTTTTGATAGTCTGATGCCTGCATATCACGTAGCCAACCGTAGAATTGATTGGCAAAGAGTTGGAAATTGTCCTGCGAATTCCATACCTGATTATCACCCATCTTATCTTCAGGCTCAAAATCCATACAGCCCGAAAGAAAAGTACAAAGGAACAAAGTACTAAGTACAAAGGTTATTTTCCTATACGTTTTCATAATCATGTCCTCCTGTCATTAGAATGTTAAGTTTACGCCTACCGTCACGTTGCGAGTGAACGGATAGAAGGCCGTTCCTCCCTTTGACAGTTTGGCCTCCGGGTCGAAGCCGTCCAATATCTTGGTGAACTCCCAGAGATCAGCACCCGTCACATAGACGCTGAAGGCACTTACCGCTTTCTGCGTGCCTAACCATTTCTTCGGCATATTCAACCTGAGTGATACTTCTTTGAGGCGGATATAACTACCATTTTGTGCAGTCAATGACGAGGCTTGGTAGTTGTAGCGGTTGATGTTATCATCCATCGTGTACGGAGTGTAGTATGCGTCCGGACGCTCGGGACTCCAGGTCTTTCCGATGGACGATGTGGTGCTGTTCATATAGATACCACGGAAAGGTACAACCCAGTTGTTCATATCGTACGCCGAACGGCATACATAGCGGTTAGCCGCTCCCTGGAACACCACGTTGACCATAATCAATCCTTTCCAACCGGCATGCACGTTGAAGGAATAACTGATCTCAGGGTCATCCGAACCCAGGTAAACATAGTCTTTCTCGTCCAACACACCGTCACCGTTCTCATCGTAGAACATGTTATCTCCTACCCGTAGATTACTCGGCATACCGATACCGTTGTTCGGATAATACAGTCCCACGTAGGCTTCCAATTGCTCCTGATTTTGAATCTTACCACCATAGCGCATACCGAATAGGCTATTCAGTCCGTAGCCTACTTGAGTGCTCGTGTAGCCGCTGGTGCGTACGCTCGTACCTTCATAGTCCACCAATTGGTTGCGAGCCCATGTGAAACTACCGCCGGCGCCGTAGGTCCAATCGCCCGTCTTACCTTCATAACTAATCTGACCGTCCACACCGTAGTCACGGAACTTACCCACATTTGCACTCGGTGCATTATCGCCCAAAGTGGCAGGTTTCGTCACGTTGACAAGCATATTGCGGTTACTCTTGTGGAAAGCCTCCACCGTTCCCGATATACTATGACCATTGATATTAAAACCAAAGTCAATAGCCGCGTTGTAGTTATTGATGCGTTCCCATGTGCGGACACGACTTGCGAACGTTCCGTTGGTGGTGATATATGACAACAACTCATCGCCCACATAGGCACCGCTGTTGCTCACCATGTTGTAAAGTTGCACACCGTCGTAATTGCCGATACCGGATTGGTTACCCACCTGCGCAAAACTGTAACGAATCTTCAGATTACTCAACCATGGCGTCTTCAGCCAACTCTCCTCACTCAAACGCCAACCCACACTCACACCGCCGAAATTGCTCCAGCGATTCTCCGGAAGGAATTTACTGGAACCATCCAAACGGTAGTTCGCCTCAATGAGGTAACGTCCCTTGTAATCATAGTTGGCACGAGCAAAGATGGAAGCAATAGCATATTTATACATGCTCGATTGCGAGATAGTGATATCCCCTGAACCATTCACCGTCTCTATACCTTTCTGCACATCCTTACCACGTACACCAAAATAGTTGTACTGCTCGTACTCGTACTGTGCACCGAGAGTGAATGACGTATTATGCGCTTTCTTAAACGTCTTGTGCGCATGAAAATAGCCACTGGCACTAATGAAGTCCTTGCGACTCTGCGTTTGGTTGTAATAACTATTCTCCTGTGTCGGACTGAGCAACGTCTTCTTCTCACCCGTTATATTATAATATTGTATCGCGTAACTGGCAGTGTTACGTTGTGCTTCGTTATGCGTATAACCGAAATTGACATTCATATCCAACCAGTCTGTAATCTTGTAGTTGAATGTCTCATTGATAGATACATTGTTCACACTCAACTTATTATCGCCGCCTTCCTCTATCTTCGCCACCGGGCTACCCCATGTGCCCCATGCGTACGGTTTACCGTTCAGTGCTGCCATCGGCAGACCCGGCATAGGCATTGAGGTCGTCAGCGCCGAACCGATCTCTGTCGGTGCTACCTGCTGCTGACGGCTGAAAGCGAACTGAGAGGTCAGACTGATGTCTTTGGTGAAGTGATGCGTGTCGTTTACACGGAAATTGATACGGTGATTGTTGTTATTTCCATATTTCAAGTTCGAACCGTCATAGTTATATGCAAGGGATATACGGAACGAATTCTTCTCACTACCTCCGCTAATACTCAGGTCATGCGCCGTGCTCACTCCCGTACCAAAGAGACCGCCCAACCAATCCGTATTCGAGAATACAAAATCCGATACATCCGTGAAGGCTGCTGTACCAAAGGGGTTCGCACTCTTACTCAGGTCTATATACTTGCCGTCATATAACTGCGCTAACTGTGCATAGGTATACCACACATGACTGGTATTACCGTCGTTCCTGAGTGTCTGCATCACACCGTCAGCCCACTCGATATTATTCATCATAGTCGGCTGCAGTCCCAATAGTTTGGTTGTTACCGAACCATTATACTCTACTTTCACTCGTCCGGCCTGTCCCTGCTTGGTCATGATGAGTACTACACCGCCTGCAGCACGGCTACCATAGATAGCAGCTGCACCATCCTTGAGGAAGTTAATACTCTCGATATCGTTCGAGTTGAGGTTACGCATCTCGTTCACACTGCCCGCTGCCACACCATCGATGATGATGAGCGGCTCTGTCGTGTTCATACTCACCGAACCACGCAAGTTCATACTCCATCCTTCATCACCGGGAGCACTACTGCTTCGTGTAATGATGACACCGGGAACTTGACCCTGAATAGCCTCCAAAGGACTGGAGAGCGAACCTTTTGCCTCAAATTCTTTTGCCCCCACAACGGCTACAGAGCCCGTTAAACTCTCCTTCTTCACGGCACCGAAACCAACCACTACCAACTCCTCCAGCTGCTCAGCATCTTCACGCAGAGTAATGGTCTTTCCATTAGCCGCACCGGCCGCCACTTCTTCCGAACGCATGCCGATATAACTAACCACCAACACGGCTTTCGTATCCGGCACATCCATCGTCCAGTTTCCGTCGAAGTCAGTGATGGTTCCATCTGTGGTACCCTTGACAACAATGTTCGCACCAATGATAGGTTCCCCCTTGTCATCCACGACCACACCTTTAACAGTCACAGCTGCTACAACCAATTGCCCTACCATCAGGCAGAGAATCATCAGGAGCAACTTGGTTAATTTGTGTTTCATGTATCTTTATGAGTTTTGTGATTTATGATTGCAAAATTACTCTTTTTCTCATACATGCGCAACCGTTTTTAGTGCGCATGATGATACAATTGTTTTCATTTCGAAATTACCACCACCATAACATATTGATTATCAGTGTATTCAATTTTATGATACTCGAGTACCAAATAATTTATCCGTATTGCTACACTGTCATCACACTTTGCTTGGTTGTATGTAAATAGCCCGTAGTTCCCACATCTCATCACTTAGCCATACAACCTCCTCTCAGCACATTCTGAAGCGCACGAATTACCTCGTTTGTTTTCCACTGTCTAATAACGACTTAACCACTGCTTAACCGATAGATAACCATAGGATAAGCGTAGGATAAAGCACACAAACAAGGAGGAGAATGAGGATAATCACGTGTTTGGGAAGAGAGGGATAATATATTTACTCCGCTTCAAAAACAGATTATTTTCAACAAGTGCTATTTAGGTAAAAAAATAAAAAACAGCAAAATAAATTTGTAGGAATAGAAAAAAAAGTGTACCTTTGCAGTCGCGTATGATAGAAAGAGTGGTATTTCTACATACGTTGCACGAAAAAGAAAAACACATTCGATTAACACAATTTCCCCACACCTGACAACCTTACTCCATGATGAAGATTGTATCCTATTTATCGTTGTAGGAACGGTAAATAAGGGTTGATTTGTTGTTGAATAGGGAATGCATAGAGACACTCAACAAATGTACAATATACGATGAAAAACAAATTACGAATACTGGGCATTGTGCCCATCCTACTGCTATCCGCATGCAAGGCCGATTACCCGGGAGCAATGGATACTCCCGAACCTGAAGCCTCCGCCGTGCAGATAGAGAGTTTAAGTCTGACGGACAAAGCAATCTCCAACGGGTTGTATGACCTTGAGGCATATGTACGCGGTCCCAAAGACAGTGTACTCATCATCACGTCCGG